>DATEFR010000114.1:0-13188 GCA_035280545.1 Burkholderiaceae bacterium
CTGTACACCGACGCGCAGAAGCAGATCTGGAAGGATGCGCCGTGGGCCTTCCTCGTCACCGAGCGGCTGCTGTCGGTGCGCGCGCGCAACCTCGCGGGCTTCTACGTGATTCCGGACGGCAGCTTCAACTTCGACGACGTCGACCTGAAGTCGGAGCAGTGAGCGCAGGTCGCGCGAACACGGACCTCGAGGCACAGGCATGGCCGTCTACCTGCTCAAGCGCCTGCTCGGGCTGCTGCCGACGCTGCTGATCGTCGCGGTGCTGGTGTTCGGCTTCGTCCACCTGCTGCCCGGCGATCCGGCGCGGCTGGCGGCCGGGGTCGACGCCGGCCCGGAAACGGTCGAGCTGGTGCGGCGCGACCTGGGCCTGGACCAGCCGCTGCCGCAGCAGTTCGTGCGCTTCTTCGGCCATGCGCTGCAAGGCGACTTCGGCAAGTCGATCCGCACCCAGCGGCCGGTGTCGGCCGAGATCGCCGAACGCTTCGGGCCGACGCTGTGGCTGACGCTCGCGGCGATGGGCTGGTCGGTCGTGCTGGGCCTGGTGCTGGGCATCGTCTCGGCGGTCTGGCGCAACCGCTGGCCCGACCAGCTGGGCATGTCGCTGGCCGTCTCGGGCATCTCGTTCCCGTCGTTCGCGCTCGGGATGGTGCTGATGCAGCTGTTCTCGGTGCAGTTGGGCTGGCTGCCCACCGTCGGCGCCGACAGCTGGCGCCACTACATCCTGCCGTCGCTGACCCTGGGGGCCGCGGTCGCCGCGGTGATGGCGCGCTTCACGCGCAGCTCGTTCATCGACATCCTGAAGGAAGACTACGTGCGCACCGCCCGCGCGAAGGGCCTGGACGAAGTGACCGTCGTGTTCAAGCACGGCCTGCGCAATGCGCTGATCCCGGTGGTCACGATGATGGGACTGCAGTTCGGCTTCCTGCTCGGCGGCTCCATCGTCGTCGAGGTCGTGTTCAACTGGCCCGGTATGGGGCGCCTGCTCGTCGACGCGGTCGAGATGCGCGACTACCCGGTCATCCAGGCGCTGGTGCTGCTGTTCTCGCTGGAATTCATCCTGATCAACCTGGTGGTGGACCTGCTGTACGCCGTCATCAACCCGACCATCCGCTTCAACTGATCACGTGAGCACCACCACGACCTCCCCTGTCGTCGAACCCGTCGCGGCCACCGCGGTGCGCACGCCGGCCGCCGAGTTCTGGCGCAAGTTCAAGCGCCAGCGCATCGCGCTGATCGCCGGCGGCTTCGTGCTGCTGCTGGTGCTCGCGGCCGCGCTGGCGCCGTGGCTGGTGCCGTTCGATGCCGAGAACTACTTCGACTACGACGCGCTGAATGCGGCGCCCTCGGCCAAGCACTGGTTCGGCGTCGATTCGCTGGGGCGCGACATCTTCAGCCGCATCCTGATGGGCGCACGGGTCTCGCTGGCCGCCGGCTTCGTGTCGGTCGCCGTCGGTGCGGTGGTCGGCACGCTGCTCGGCCTGCTGGCCGGTTACTACCAGGGCTGGTGGGACCGCATCGTGATGCGCATGGCGGACGTGCTGTTCGCGTTCCCCGGCATCCTGCTGGCGATCGGGATCGTCGCGGTGCTGGGCAACGGCATGGTCAACGTGATCCTCGCGGTCGCGGTGTTCAGCGTCCCGGCGTTCGCGCGGCTGGTGCGCGGCAACGTGCTCGCGCTGAAGCACCAGACCTACATCGAAGCGGTGCGTTCGATCGGTGCCTCGGATACCGTCATCATGCTGCGCCACCTGCTGCCCGGCACGATCGCCTCGGCGGTCGTGTACCTGACGATGCGCATCGGCACCTCCATCATCACGGCGGCGAGCCTGTCGTTCCTCGGGCTGGGCGCGCAGCCGCCGACGCCCGAATGGGGCGCGATGCTGAACGAAGCGCGCGCCGACATGCTCAACGCGCCGCACCTCGCGCTGTTCCCCAGCCTCGCGATCTTCGTCACCGTGCTCGCGTTCAACCTGCTCGGCGACGGGCTGCGCGATGCGCTGGATCCGAAGCTCGACAAGTTCTGAGGAACCCGCAGGCCGATGGAACTGACCGCGCTCGGCGCCCCGCGCATCGGCAGCCTGCGCAGCGGCACGCTCGATGCGATCACCGACGTGCCGGGCGTGGCCGTCGGCCACTGCACGCTGGCCGACGGCGCCACGCAGACCGGCGCGACGGTCGTGCTGCCGCAGCCGGGCAACCTCTTCTTGCACAAGCTGCCCGCGGGCTTGGCCGTGATCAACGGCTTCGGCAAGAGCGCCGGCTTGATGCAGCTGCAGGAGTTGGGCGTGCTCGAGTCGCCGATCGCGCTGGTCAATGCGTTTGCGGTCGGCACGGCGAGCACGGCGCTGATCCGCGACGCGATCGCGCAGAACCCGGAGCTGGGGCGCAGCCTGCCGACGCTGAATCCGCTGGTGTTCGAGTGCAACGACGGCTGGCTGCACGACGCGCGTGCGTTCGCGCTGCAGGAGTCGCATGTGGCCCAGGCGCTCGCCGCGGCACGGCACGCGCAGCCGCAAGGCCCGACGGCGAGCTTCGCGCAAGGCAGCGTCGGTGCGGGGCGCGGCATGTCGTGCCACGGCCTGAAGGGCGGCATCGGCAGCGCGTCGCGCCTCGTGCCGTGGCATGGCCGGGATTACCGGCTCGGCGCGCTGGTGCTGGCGAATCAGGGCCGTCCCGACGCATTGACGATCGCCGGCTGGCGCATCGGCGCGTCACTGCAGGCCCGGCTCGCGACGACCGAAAGCGGCCCCGAGCGCGGTTCGATCATCGTGCTGCTCGCCACCGATGCACCGTTCGATGCGCGGCAACTGTCGCGCATTGCGCGGCGCGCGGCGGCCGGGCTCGCGCGCACCGGCTCCGACTACGGCCACGGCAGCGGCGACATCGCGCTCGCCTTCTCCACCGCATGGCGCGTGCCGCAGCAGGCCGACGACGCGATGCCGGCCGTTGCGCTGCTGCACGAACACGCGCTCGATGCGTTCTTCCAGGCCGCCGCGGAGGCCACCGAACAGGCCATCCTGCATGCGCTGTTTGCCGCGACCACGGTGAGCGGGCGCGACGGCCGCACGCGCTACGCGCTCACCGCCCTCGCGCCCGACTGGGCGACATTCATTCCCTCTCCCACTGGGAGAGGGAGGAAGACTGCGAAACATCAACAATGAACGCACCCAAGATCCTGATCTCCGTCGACATCGAAGGCGTGGCCGGCGTCTGGCGCCCCGAGCAGACGCAGGCGGGCAACGCCGACTACGAGCGCGCCCGCCGCTGGATGACGCGCGAAGCCGACGCCGCGGTCCGTGGCGCGTTCGCGGGCGGGGCCGGCGCGGTGCTGGTCAACGACTCGCACGGGCACTTCGGCAACCTGCTCGCTGACGAGCTCGACGCTCGCGCCCAGCTCATCCAAGGCAAGCCGCGCCAGCTCGGCATGATGGCCGGCGTCGACGAGGAAGGCGTCGCCGGCGTGCTGATGATCGGCTGGCATTCGCGTGCGAAGACACGCGGCGTGCTGGCGCACACGACGAACAGCTTCGCCTTCGCGCGCGTCTGGCTCGGTGGCCTGGAGCTCGGCGAAGTCGGCCTGTACGCGGCACTCGCCGGCGAGCTCGGCGTGCCGGTCCTGATGGCCAGCGGCTGCGACGTGATGGCCGCCGAGGCGAGCGCGCTGCTGCCGCAGGCGAGCTGCGCGGTCGTGAAGTGGTCCGATGGTGCGCGCAGCGGCCGTTCGCTCGCGCCGGCCGCGTCGTGCGAGCTGATCGAGGCCACGGCGCGCGACGCCGTGCGCCGGCTCGTCTCGGACGGCTCGCGCGCCGCCGCGCCGTGGCGCCTGAACAGCACGGCGCCGACGCTGCGCGTGCAATGCCAGACGCCGGCCCTGGCCGACGTGTTCGCGCTGTGGCCGCACGTGCAGCGCGAAGACGCCGAGACGATCACGGTGGCCTGCGCGACCGTGCAGGATGCCGTGCGCAGCCTGAACGCGCTGTCGGCGATGTCCAGCGTGTTGCGCTAGGCTCAGCCCGAACGGCGTCCCATACCCGCTCGCCCTGAGCTTGTCGAAGGGCCTTCCCCTGCGCAGACAAGCGCGCTGGGATCGGCTTGGCGGCCAAGGCGGATCGGAGCAACATCGGGGCTCCAGGATTCGCGATGCCCCCCACACCCCGGTCCGCCACGCCTTGCCCCGCGTGCGGCTTCGCCTGCGATGCCGCATTCCTGTTCTGCCCGCGTTGCGGCGCGGCGCAGAAGCCGCCGGCGGCCGCCGAGACCGAACCCGAGGCCGACAGACGCCAGGTCACGCTGCTGTTCGCCGACCTGACCGGCTTCACGTCGCTCGCCGAACGGCTGGACCCCGAGACCGTGCGCATGTTCCAGAACGCGCTGTTCGCGGCGATGGCGCGGGCGGTGACGCGCTTCGACGGCTTCACCGAGAAGTTCGTCGGCGATGCGGTGATGGCCGTGTTCGGCGCGCCGCGCGCCCACGAGGACGACCCGGAGCGCGCGCTGCAGGCCGCGCTCGAGATGCTGCATCACATCGACGAGCTCAACGAGCAATGGGTCTCGCGGCTCGGTCGTGCGGTCACGCTGCACATCGGCGTGCACAGCGGCCCGGTGGTCGCCGGCAGCCTCGGCAGCGCGGCCGGCGGCAGCTATGCGGTCACCGGCGACACGGTCAACACCGCGTCGCGCCTGCTGTCGGCGGCCGAGCCGGGCACGGTGCTGGTGTCGGACGCGACTCGCGCGCTGGCGCAGCACCGCTTCGTCTTCGAGCCGGCCGGCGAGCTGGCGCTGCGCGGCAAGGCGCAGCCGCTGACGGTCCACAGGCTGATCGCGGCGCGCGACGACGCGCAGGCCGACATCGGCCTGAGCGCGCCGCTGGTCGGTCGCGGTGCCGCGCTCGAGCAGTTGCAGCATGCGGTCGAGCGGATGCACGGCGGCTGCGCCCAGGTGGTCCGCGTGATCGGCGAAGCCGGCGCCGGCAAGTCGCGGCTGCTCGCCGAGTTCTTCGCGCGGCTCGAGGCCGACGGCTCGCTCGCCGGCATCGCGGTGCGGCGCACGACCTGCTCGTCGCTGGGCGAGCCGACCTACGGGATCTTCGGCGCGCTGTTCCGCGAGGCCTATCGGGTCGACGAACACGACACGCTGGCCGTCGCGCGCGGCAAGCTGCAACGCGGGCTGCGAACGCTGGGCGCCGATGCCGACGAAGCCGATGCGGTGACGCAGGTGCTGCACTATCTGCTCGGCATCCGGGAAGACCAGCCGCGCGACATCGAGCCCGAGCAGCTGCAGCGCCAGATCACGCTGGCCGCGCGCGCGCTGCTCGAGCGCCGCACCGCGCAGCAGCCGCTGGTGCTCGTGATCGACGACTTGCAGTGGGGCGACGCGGCGTCGATAGACCTGCTGGGCGAGCTGGTCGACCAGCTCGCCGAACAACCGCTGCTGCTGCTGTTCGCGCAGCGCCCCGATGCACGAGCCTGGCACGCGCCATCGGCCGCACCGACGACGACGATCACGCTCGGCCCGCTGGCCGATGCCGACGCGCGCGCCCTCGCCGACCAGTTGTTGGGCGCCTCGTCCGACCCCGAGCTGCGGGCGGTGCGCGACCTGGTCGTCGCGCGGGCCGGCGGCAATCCGCTGTTCGTCGAGGAGATCGTCCGCAGCCTCGCGGCCCGCGGCCTGCTGGTGCGGCGCGACCATCGCTGGGAGTGCGCCGCGCCGCGCTGCGACGCGGTCGACGTGCCGGCCACGCTGTACGGGCTGCTGCTGTCGCGGGTCGACGCGTTGACCGGCGACGACCGGCGCGTGCTGCAAGCGGCCGCCGTCCTCGGCGTCGAGTTCGACACCGGCCTGCTGCAGGCGATCGCGAACGAAGCCGGCGACGCCGTCGACGCGGCGCTGCAACGGCTGGCCGCGGCCGACCTGCTGCGCGAAGACGCGCAAGCGCGCTGGCGCTTCACGCACGCGCTGCTGCACGAGGTGGTCTACCAGAACCTGCTGCTGACGCGGCGCACCGAGCTGCACCAGCGGGCCGGCCGCGCGCTCGAAGCCGCGCGCGACGCTGCGGCACACGGCCCGCAGCGCCTGGTCGAGCTGACGGCGCTGGGGCATCACTGGAGCCTCTCGCCCGACAAGGTGCGCGGTGCGCGCTACCAGCTCGAGGCCGGCGACTGGGCCCGCGCGGTCTACGCGAACGACGACGCGATCCGCCACTACGAGCTTGCGCTGGGCACCCTGGCGCAGGCGACGGTGTCCGCGGCGGGCCACACGGGCGATGCGCTGCAGGCCGAACTCGACGCCCGCGAGCGCATCGCCGACCTGCTCGCGCTGAAGGGCCAGCGCCACGAGGCGCTGGCGCAGTACGACGCGGTGATGGCGGCACTCGCCCAGCACCACGATCCGGTGCGGGCCGCCCGCGTGCTGCGCAAGACCGGCGGGCTGCACTGGGACGCCGGCGAGCGCGAGCGCGCGGCCGCATGTTTCGACGCCGGGCTCGAACGGCTGGGCGACGACGGCGACGCGATCGAGCGCGCCCACCTGCTGCAGGAGATGGGGCGCCTGGCGTTTCGGGCCGGCGACAACCACGCCGCGCTGGGGCTCGCGCAGCGGGCCCTGGCCGAGGTGCCGGACGGTGCCGCCGGCGCCGCCGCGGTGCGCGCGCAGGCCTACAACACGCTCGGGGTCGCCTTGGCGCGTCTGGACCGCACCGTCGAAGCCGTCGAGCAGATCGAGCGCAGCGTCCAGCAGGCCGAGCAGCACGAGCTGCTGCAGGCGGCCTGTCGCGGCTACACGAACCTGGGCGTGCTGTACGCGTCGCTGAACCCGCAGCGCAGCATCGAGACCTGCCTGCGCGGCTTGGAGACGGCGCGCAAGGTCGGCGACCTCGGCTTCCAGTCGCGCCTGTACGCCAACCTCGCGGTCGCCTACTGCGCGCTGACCAATCGCTGCGAGGCCGAAGGCATCGCCGCGGCCCACGCGGCCGCAACCCTGGATCGGCGCCTCGGCCTGCTCGACCATCTCGCGGTGCCGCTGATCGTGCTGGGGCAGATCCACCAGTGCCACGGCGACCACGAACAGGCGTTCGCGTCGTACCGGGAGGCCTTGCAGCTGGCCGAGCAAATCAATGAACCGCAGTTGCTCTTCCCCTGCTACGATGGCCTCGCGACGCTGTATCTGGATGCGGGAGACGCAGTCAACGCCGAGGCCTATCTCGACAAGGCGCGCGCGCTCTGCGAGCGTGCCGGTCTCGAGCCCGATGCGCTGATGGTGCTGCCGTTTCTGTGCTGATGCTGTCGGAAGGAGTTGCGACATGTTGTCCACCCATCCCGTCTCGCCCGGCGAACCGGCGCCGTCGTTCGCGCTGCCGGCTGTGGCCGCCAACGACGACACCATCTCGCTGGACGACTACCGTGGGCGCAGCCCGCTGTTCCTCGCGCTGCTGCTCGGGCTGTGGTGCCCGTTCTGCCGGCGCCAGCTCGTGCAGCTCGGCGGCTTCGACGACAAGCTGAAGCCGCTGGGCGTCGAAAGCCTCGCGGTCGTCGCGACGGCGCCGGCCAACGCGCGGCTGTACTTCAAGTTCCGCCCGACCCGGGTGCGCCTGGCCGCCGACCCCGCGCTGACCACGCATCGCGCCTACGGCGTGCCCAAGCCCGAGCCCACGCCCGAGCTGATCGAGCAGTTGAGCATCGTGCGCGTCAACCCCACCGGCGAGTTGCCCGAGCCGCTGCCGGTCGCACAAGCGGCCAAGGTGCTGCAGGAGCGCGACGGTTATGCCTACACCGCGGACGACCAGGCCGATGTCGAGCGCCAGTGGCCGCAGCTCAAGGGACTGTTCCTGATCGACCGAGGCGGCATCGTGCGCTGGTCGTACATCGAGTGCGCGGACGAAGGGCTGGCCGGGATCGGCAAGTTCCCGTCCGAGAACACGATCCTCGACGCGGCACGCGCCTGCTTCGCCTGAGCCCTCACTGATCCCTAAACCGGGTCGACTGGCAGCGCGAACCGGCGCCTCCCCGCGCCGGCGCGGCGATCGGCCTTGTCGGTCACGCGGCCCATCGCGCTCATCGCGCGGCCCTGCGACTCGAGCTGCTGCAGGCACAGCGCAAGCACGTCGACATGCGCCGGCTCGAGCGCAGCCAGCAGCTCGGTGTTGAGCTGCGCGATACGGGGAAACAGCTGCTCGTACAGCCGCCGTCCCGGAGGGGTCAGGCTCACATGCACGATGCGCTTGTCGGCCTGGTCGCGCCGGCACGCGACCAGGCCTTTTGTCACCAGGCCCTGCAGCGTGCGCGAGGTGCGCACCCGGTCGAGTTGCAGGCGCTCGGCCAGCGCCGACGAGATGATGTCCTGCAGCGGGTACAGGCTCGCGACCACGCCCCACTCGCGCCGCGTGATGCCGAAGCCGCCTTCGAGCAGGCGCGTCACCATGCCGCCGCTCGCCCGCACGACGCGCGCGAGCCGGTACATCAGCAGATCGTCTAGGCTGCGCGGCGCCAGCAGGGCTTGATCGGTCATGAATGGGTTCATGAGGTGTGTGTGCAATCTCTCGCGTTCGAGCCGGATGATGGATTAGATCAACTATCGGGAGCTGCCCTACATTCGCGCGATTTCGCCACCGCGTCAGGCATCACGCGAGGACACCGTCGACATGCGCTCCCTCTTCTTTTCTTCCTGGCAGCGGCTGGCCGCCGCGCTCACGACACTCACGATCGCGCTGATCGCATCGAACAGCCAGGCAGCCGCGCTGGACGGGCCGCTGACGCTGGTCGTCGGCTATGCGCCGGGCGGCAGCACCGATCGCGTGGCCCGCGTCATCGGCGAGAAGCTGCAGGCCAAGCTGGGCGTCCCCGTGGTGGTCGACAACAAGACCGGCGCCGGCGGGCGCATCGCGGCGCAGCAGACCAAGCGCACGCCGGCGAACCAGAACGTGCTGATGCTCGGCAACCCGGCCGTGATGGTCGTCGCGCCGCTGGTGTTCAAGGACGTGGGCTACGACCCCGAGAAGGACTTCGCGCCGGTCTCGCGCGTCACCGACTACCAGTTCGCGGTCGCCGTCGGCCACGAGGTGCCGGTGCGCGAGCTGTCGCACATGGTCGCGTGGCTCAGGGCCAACCCCGAGAAGGCCAACTTCGGCGTGCCGGCGGCCGGCAGCCTGCCGCACTTCTTCGGGCTGATGCTGGGCGATGTCGTGAAGCTCACGCCGCAGATCGTCGGCTACCGCGGCTCGGCGCCGCTGGTCAACGACCTGCTCGGCGGGCAGGTGCCGGTCGCGATCGACACGGTCGATTCGCTCTATCCCCAGCACGCCGCGGGCAAGATCCGCATCCTCGCGATGTCGGGCACGCAGCGCGCGAGCTTCGCAAAAGACATCCCGACCTTCCGCGAAGCCGGCTTCAACATCGCCGCGACCGGCTGGAACGCCTTCTTCGCGCCGGCCGCTATGCCGCCGGCCAAGGTGCAGCTGCTCGGCCAGGCGATCCGCGAAACGATGCAGGACGCCTCGGTGCGCCGGGCCTTCGAGGCGATGAACCTGACGCCCGTCGTCAGCACGCCGGCCGAAACGGCGCAGATGCTGAAGGCGTTTCGCGCGCAGTGGGAGCCGGTGGTCAAGCGCACCGGGTTCGTGCCGTGACGACGAGGCGCGCCATGACCTGCGTTCATCGCCTGCTGGCCGTCTGCAGCCTCGTGCTGGCCGCGACCGCCACGCCCACCGTCGCCCACGCGCAGACGCTGAACGGCCCGCTGTCGCTGGTCGTCGGCTATGCGGCCGGCGGCAGCACCGACCGTGCCGCACGCATCGTCGCCGAGCGCCTCACGACCCGGCTGGGCGTGCCGGTGACGGTCGACAACCGCGCCGGCGACGGCGGCCGGCTCGCCGCGCAGCAGCTCAGCCACGCGCCGGCCGACCAGAACGTGCTGATGCTCGCGAACCCCGCGGTGATGGTCGTCGCGCCCATCGTCTTCAAGAGCGCAGGCTACGACCCGGACAAGGACTTCGTGCCGATCTCGCAGGTCACCAGCTACGACTTCGCGGTCGCCGTCGGCCCCGCGGTGCCGCTGGACCGCCTGATGTTCCTGGTCGGCTGGCTGTGGGGGCATCCGCAGGACACCCATTTCGGCGTGCCCGCAACCGGCAGCCTGCCGCACTTCTTCGGCCTGATGGTGGGCGACGCGCTCAACATCAAGCCGCAGATCATCGGCTACAAGGGCTCGGCGCCGCTGCAGGCCGACCTCGTCGCCGGCAAGGTGCCGATCGCGATCGACACGCTCGATTCGCTGCTGCCGCCGCACGTGGCCGGCAAGGTCCGCATCCTCGCCGTCTCGGGCACGCACCGTGCCGACTTCGCGAAGGACATCCCGACCTTCCGCGAAGCGGGCCTGCAGATCGACGCGGCAGGTTGGAACACGTTCTTCGCGCCCAGCTCGATGCCGGCAGCGAAGCAGCACCTGATCGCGCAGGCGATCCACGACGTGATGCAGGAGCCGGCCGTGCAGCATGCCTTCACGGCGCTGTACCTGAACCCGGTGGTCAGCACGCAGGCGGAGAGCGCGAAGATGATCAAGGCCTTCCGCGAGCAATGGGAGCCGGTCGTGCGGCGCGCCGGCTTCGCCCCCTGAACGGTCCAGCAGGCACGACGACCCATGGCACGCAACGTCCTGTTCATCATGGCCGACCAGCTCAGGCGCGATCACCTGGGGTGCTACGGCCACCCGTACCTGCGCACCCCGCACATCGATGCGCTGGCGCGGCGCGGCGTGCGCTTCGAGCAGGCCTACGTCAACTCCGGCGTCTGCGGGCCCTCGCGCATGAGCTACTACACCGGCCGCTATCCGGCGAGCCACGGTGCGACCTGGAACCGCGTGCCGCTGTCCATCGGCGAAGTCACGTTGGGCGAGTACCTGCGCGGGGCCGGCCGCAAGCTCGTGCTCGCCGGCAAGACGCACGTGATGCCCGATCGCGACGGCCTCGCGCGTCTGCAGATCGACGGCGGCAGCGAACTCGGCGCGCTGCTCGAACGCGGCGGCTTCGAGGAGATCGACCGCTACGACGGCCACCACGCGCCCGGCGCCGAAAGCGGCTATCCGGCGTTCCTGCGCGCCCACGGCTACGTGAGCGACGACCCGTGGAGCGACTACGTGATCTCGGCCGTCGACGGCAACGGCCAGGTCGTCAGCGGCTGGCACATGCGCCACGTGCACCTGCCCGCGCGCGTGAGCGCCCCGCACGCCGAGACGCCGTACATGACCGACCAGGCGATGCGCTTCATGTCGCGCATGGGCGACGAGCCGTGGGTGCTGCACCTGAGCTACGTGAAGCCGCACTGGCCTTACATGGCGCCGGCCCCGTACCACGCGCTGTACACGCCCGATCAATGCCTGCCGGTGCTGCGCACGCAGCGCGAACTGCGCGATGCGCACCCGGTGGTCGCGGCCTATCGCGAGAGCGAGGAGAGCCGCAGCTTCGCGATGGACGAGTGCGTGCGCATCGTGCGCCCGGCCTATCAGGGGCTGATCCACCAGCTCGACGAACAGCTCGGCCGGCTGTTCGAGCACATGGACCAGCTCGGCGTGCTGAACGACACGCTGATCGTCTTCACCGCCGACCACGGCGACTTCCTCGGCGACCACTGGCTGGGCGAGAAGGAGCTGTTCTACGACATGGTGCAGCGCGTGCCGCTGATCGTGGTGGACCCGTCGACAGCGGCCGATGCGACACGCGGCCAGGTCGAGCAGCGCTTCGTCGAGAGCGTCGACATCGTGCCGACCATACTCGAAGCGCTCGGCGTCGAGCGCCCGGCGCATCGCCTCGAAGGCGCGAGCCTGCTGCCGCTGCTGCATGGCCCCGGCAGCGCGGCACTCGCCTGGCGCGACACGGTCTACTCCGAGCTCGACTACAGCTTCAAGGAAGCACGCCGCCGCGTCGGCAAGACGCCGCAGAACGCGCGCGCCTATTCGCTGCGCAACGCGCGCTGGCGCTACGTGTACTGGCTGGACGAACCCGAGCAGCTCTACGACCTGCAAGCCGACCCGGACGAGATGCACGACCTAGGCCGCGAGGCGGGCACCGAGAGCCTGCGCAGCGAGCTGCGCAGGCAGCTGTTCGACTGGCTCGCGCGCCGCAAGCGGCGCACGACGATCAGCGACGAGGCGGTCGAGCGCGGCACCAACGCGCACAAGCGGGCGGGGGTGTACTTCGGGCAGTGGTGATGCGATGTGCGTCCCGACAAGGTACGACTACACCGCGCGCTACGCGTAGGGCGCCGAAGTAGCGCAAAGCCGTCGGTCGGGTTCGGACCGGGGACGGACGGTGCCGACCCTTCGGCGACATCCGCAGCCCGTGTCTCGCCGCCGAAATGCCGACTCTCGCCTTGCGGGCGTATATCAATTGCTATACGATGGTCCCATGAGTCGCTCCGCTACTTTGCCGCCGATTCGTGTCGCGCCCGAGACGAAGGCCAGCCTCGAGGCAGTGCTGCGAGAAGGAGAATCGCTGACGCAGTTCATCGAGAACGCTGTTTGCCGCGAGGCTGAGTTCCGCACCGAGCAGAACGCCGCTGTCGCCCGGGCGAAGAAGGCGTTGCGCAGCGCTGACAAGGGCGCGAACCTCCTGACGGTCGAGAGCTTCCTGGCGGGCATGGAGCAGCGTGCCAAGGCAGGACAGCAGCGCATCCGTGAGGCAGTGATGGCCAAGAACAAGCGGACCGGCGGGTGAGTGGGCCCTACCGGGTTGTTCCAACCGTCACGTTCCAGGAGGACATCGAGCGCCTCGAGGAACACATCATTCAGCGGGAACTCGCAAGCAGTACACCGGACGACACGTGCCTCTTCCGGTTCCGCGACGCGGTGGAGCGCGCGATGGGGATCCTATTGTTTGCGCCACACACCTGTCGTCGATCTGAAGAGCACAGGGAGTTCCGGGAACTAATCATCCCTTTCGGCCATGGCGGTTGCGTCGTTCTGTTCGCGATTCGCGACGTTAATGTCGTATTGCTCGCCGCGAGGGACCAGCACGAGCACGACTACCGCTGACAAGACTGTGAAGGCAAGGGGCCGTCCAGAAAGCCGCCCGTGGTCGACGGCCGGAACTGGCCGGTCGGCAACGCCCAAGCCGTCCACGAGTTGCGCGCCAGCACCGGACACTTCGTGCGCAACCCGAAACCCAGGGGCTCAGGTCACGCGAGAGCGCGGCGTACTTACTCG
>DATEFR010000115.1:0-2468 GCA_035280545.1 Burkholderiaceae bacterium
TCAATCCGGCTCACGCGCTTCAGGGTCGTGACTGTCATTCAACCGCAGGGAGGCCATCCTGCAATGCACCACCTCCGGGACATTCGCTACTTCGAGAGTGCCGATTGTTTGCGGCTTGATTCTCCAATGCCGGGCTATGCCGGCAAGCTCTTCGAGCTGCCAAAGGAAGCAGTCGCACTCGGACAGCGTATCGGCAGAAAGTGCGAAGAGCTTGGCATCTCAATCGGCAACGCCGATCACTTGTATGTCTGCTTCACGCCCTCTATCGAAGAGGGAAGCCTGCAGCACACAGGCTACGCCTTGGAACGTTGGCACAAGTTTGTGATGGTTGGGCTGGCCAACAGCTACAACAGGCTCCCGCCGGATGACCAGCTGTCCAAGGTCATCGACGCCACGTTCGGTGCGATCGAGACGCTGGCGGTGTCGCGCGCAGAGGCGCTGGATGCGCTCCGGCAAGAGATCGTCAGCAAGGGAAGTGCGCTACGGGTGACGCTGCGAACGAAGCAAACGAAGAAGTATCGGGTGAGCGTGGAGCAAGACGTTCCTGTCCATCCCACTCCGAGTCGCGTGATCGCCCGAATCGAAGAACTCGGCACCTTGCGAGTTCTGGAGGTGCAGGTCGCCGAGGTTCGGTTTCATGACGACGCCCCCGGCCTGGTGGATCGACTGTCCATTGTGGATGACATGCTGACGATCCACCCTCGAAAATCCTTTCGGGCAAGCCTCGTCGGTCGAGACTACGAGCTTCCACTGAAGGTCGACCTCCGGCGATTCGCTGTTTGACCCGTCCATCGAGCGCAACATCGCAACATCACCTCGACGCCACGCGATCCAGCAGGCTGTACCAGGCGACGCCGGCCGCGACGATGAGATCATGAAGGTGAACGCCATCCCCATCGTCTTGGCGCGATCGGCCCAGTCAACTTCCGCAGTGCAGGTCAGCCGGAGATGTCGTCGCGAACTCTGGCAACGAACGAAAAAGCCGACCCTTCGGTCGGCTTGTATTTCGCTCTAACTACTTGATTGCGTTAGAAATTTTGGTGGGCCCTGAGTGACTCGAACACTCGACCTACGGATTAAGAGTCCGCTGCTCTACCAACTGAGCTAAGAGCCCCACATTCTGTACTACGCGCTTCCGTCGTTCGCTCTGTCTTGCTGGTGGGTTGTGCGGGACTCGAACCCACGACCAATAGATTAAAAGTCTACTGCTCTACCAACTGAGCTAACAACCCGGCAAGCCTACGATTATAACTGGCTCGCGCGCCGGGTCACTTCTGCGCTGCCCGGAATTCTAGCGCAACTGCGGCACAGGCCATTCCGAAGGCTGCCGTCACGGTCACGCTCGAGCCGTAACCGTGGCAATTCAGGTTGCTGTCGATCACATCGCATTCGGCAACGCCCGCCGGCAACGCGACGCTTTCACGCGAGAACACGCAGCGCAGGCCGATCGTGCCGCTGCGTGCCGCGCCGTGCTGCTTGCGCAGGCGCTGGCGCAGCGATGCGAGCAACGGATCGTGCGTGGTGTTCGCCAGATCGTCGACCTCGATCGCCTGCGGTCGCCGCTTGCCGCCGGCCGCACCGGCAATCACGAGCGGCGTGCGCGTCCGCAGTGCCCACGCGGCAATGGCCATCTTCGCCCGCACCTGGTCGCAGGCGTCGATCACGATGTCGACCGGTTGCGGCAGCAGCACCGGCCAATTGCCTTCATCGACAAACTCCTCGACCTCGGTCACGGCGCAGCCCGGGTGGATGTCGGCAACGCGCTCGCGCAACGCCTGCACCTTGGCCTGGCCCAGCGTCGCGCCGAGCGCTTGCACCTGGCGGTTGATGTTGGACTCGGCAACGTGATCCAGGTCGATCAGGGTCAGCGCGGCAACACCGCTGCGCGCGAGCGCTTCCGCGGCCCACGAGCCCACGCCGCCGACCCCGATGATGGCGACCCGCGCGGTGCGGATGCGCGCATAGGCAGCATCGCCGTACAAGCGGCGCAGCCCACCGAAGCGGCGCTCGAGATCCGCTTCGTCGACTGCGCGAGTCGACGATGGTGCGCGGGCCCCGTCCTCCAGAGAATCGATCACGCGGTCCATCGGTTGCTGCTCTCTCTGCTCTCGATCGATGCCGCTCAAAGCGCGCGTTCGATGCGCCACGCCTGCCACCGCAGCGCTGCGACCGCGCCGGCCAGGATTGCCGCGATCGCGACGAAGCTCGTCAAGCTCAACGTCGAGACGCCCGACACGCCCTGCCCGATCGTGCAGCCCAGCGCGCAGACACCGCCGACGCCCATCAGCGCCGCGCCGATCAGGTGTTGGGCCGTGTCATCGGCGTCGCGAAAGCCTTCCCAGCGAAAGCGCCGCATCGCGATCGCGACCGCAGCCGAGCCGACGACGACGCCGACGGTCGAGACGATGCCGATCGTCAGCTTCTTGTTCACGTCGCTGTAGAACATCAGCCAATCCAGCGCATACGCG
>DATEFR010000116.1:0-2780 GCA_035280545.1 Burkholderiaceae bacterium
TGGCTGATGTCCTTCGGCAGGTTCTCGGCCACCCAGGCGCGAATCTCGTCGCGAAACGCTTGTTCGTCGGGAGTGAAATTGAGGTCCATCGCGGCTTGTCTCCGGGCTGAAACGCCGACCGTTCGGGCTGAGGTATCGAAATCCGCGTGCCCTTCGAGGGGTGAACGGTGTACCTCGTCGGGCCGCGATCGGCGTTCAGCGTTTTAGCACGATCGTGCGCTTTTTTCCTGTCCCAGGCGTGACATCGACGGGCGCCGACGGGCTCGGCATTCGCCGCGTCCGTTCGCGCAGCAGGCCCTTGAGCCAGCGGCAGAAGTCGCGCGCGACGGCCGCGTGCTGGCTGGCAGGGTGCACGTACGCGATGTAGCGCGCGCCCGAGGCCAGCGGCTGCGGATCGGCGAGCGCGAGCGTGCCGTCGCGCAGCGCGTCGTCGACCAGCACGCGCGGCACGACCAGCAGCCCGGCGCCGCCGATCGCCGCGGCCATCGCGAGGAACAGATGGTCGTACGACCCGGCGACCTGCAGCCGCTGCGGCGCGATGTCGCGCGCGACGGCCCAGTGCGTGATCAGGTCCGGGCGCGAACGCGCGGTGATCATCGGCCAGCGTGCCGGCGCGCGCTTGTGCTGGGCCGCGACCAGCGCCGGCGCGCCGACGCAGACCAGCTCCTCGCGCAGCAGCTCCCAGCTGTCGGTGCCGGGCAGCCGCAGGTCGCGGCTGATCAGCACGTCGAACTCGTCCTGCGGCTGCGGCGGTGCGAGCGAGGTGATCAGGTCGACCTGCACCGGGCAGGTCTGCGCGAACGCGCCGAGCGCCGGCACGACGACGGTCATCGCGAAGCTCGGCATCGAGGTGCGCACGCGCAGCCGGTCGGGTGCACGGCGGCGTTGCGCGAGCTGGCGCGCGGCGAGCTCTATCGTCGACATCGCGTCCTTGACGGTGTCGTAGAAGTGCGAGCCGGCCGGCGTCAAGGCGATCGTCGAGCCCTTGCGCTCGAACAGGCGCGTGTCGGCCAGCGCCTCCAGCGTCGCGACATGACGGCTGACCGCGCCTTGCGTGACCGACAGTGCCGCCGCGGCGCGTGTGAAGCTGCCATAGCGGCCGGCCGCGACGAAGGCGCGGATCGCGATCAACGGGACGTCGGAGGCGTTCGACATGAGTACAGATCATGCTGGGGTGGCACAGGGCGCATGGCCGACGCGCCGCGAAGCTTCTCGGAGACCTTCGCCGTGCATAGGATCGCGGCAAGCCGGATTCCGGCATGCGCAGCACTCATTGTGGACCAGACCCTGCCCGAACCCTTTGCAAGCCGCACCGCCTCGACGCGTGCCGACTCCCCGCCCGGTTATGCCGCCACGATCTCGGCGCTCGCCATCGGGCAACTGCTGGCCTGGGCCGCGCTGTACTACGCGTTTTCGTCGTTCGTGCTGCCGATGCGGCGCCACTTCGGCTGGACCGAACCGCAGACGATGGGCGCGTTCACGCTGGGGTTGGCGTTGTGGGGCGCGGCGAGTTATGCGGTCGGTGCGGCGATCGATCGCGGCCGCGGCCGGCTGGTGCTGAGCGCCGGCTCGGTGCTGGCCGGCGCCGGCTTCCTGCTGTGGGCACGGGTGCAGAGCCTCGCGATGCTCTACGGCGCGTGGGCGCTGCTGGGCATCTCGATGGCGATGCTGTTGTACGAGCCGGCGTTCATGGTGCTGACCAAGCGCTATCCGCAGCGCTATCGCCAGGGCATCACCGCGCTGACGCTGGTCGGCGGCTTCGCGAGCACGCTGGCGTTTCCGGCGGCATCCTGGCTGATCGCGGCACTGGACTGGCGCGGTGCTCTGGGTGTGATCGGGCTCGCGTTGATCGCCACCGCGCCGCTGCATGCCTGGGCGTTGCGCGGGCCGGCGATCGTCGCCGCGTCGCCCGCGATCGTCGAGCGGGCGCCGGACGCGGCCGATCCCGTGCATCGGCCGTGGACCCTGCGCGAGGCGCTGCGGTCCGGATCGTTCTGGCTGCTGACGCTGGCGTTCGCGCTGAACGCGTTCGCGGCGGCGGCGATGTGGGCGCACCTGATGCCGGCGTTCGCGGCCAAGGGGCTGGACCAGGGCCATGCGCTCGCGATCGTCGTCTGGTTCGGGCCGGCGCAGGTGGCGGGGCGCTTCGCGTTCCTGCTGTTCGGGCGCCGGCTCGCGCCGCACGCGCTCGGCCTCGTGGTGCTGTGCTGCCTGCCGCTGTCGCTGGCGATCTTCGCGCTGGCGCACGAGACGTATTCGCTGCTCGCATTCGCACTGCTGTTCGGCCTCGCGAACGGCCTGGTCACCATCGTGCGCGGCAGCCTGCTGCCCGAGCGCTTCGGTCGCGCCCGCATCGGCGAGATCAGCGGCACGATGGCTGCGATTGCGCTGCTTTCGCGGGCCGGCGCACCGCTCGGGAGCGCTGCCGTGCTGGTTTTCCTGGCCGGCGACTACCGTGCGATGCTGCTGATGCTGGTCGCGATCGGCGGCCTCGCGCTGCTCGCGTTCGCGTTGGCCGGCCGGCAGGGGCGGCAGCCTCGCGCTCAGTAGCGCTTGACCAGCGTCAGCGTGTCGTTCTCGCGCTTCATCTGGAAGCGTGTCAGGAAGCTGTTGCCCAGCAGCACGTAATCCATGGTCACCGGCACGATGCTCGCCGCGACGTTGTAGACCGCGACGTCGCCGACCTGCACCGAGGTCAGCGGCACGCGGTACGACACGACCTGGCCGTTCGCGGTGTTGCTGAGGCCGCGCTGGGCGTCGCGGTACGCGATGCCCAGCCG
>DATEFR010000117.1:0-4934 GCA_035280545.1 Burkholderiaceae bacterium
CGATGCGCTGCAGCGGCTCGCCGACGACCTTTCGGGCAGTTCGCACGGCATCGTCGTGGCCGACGTCGCCGATGCGGCCCAGGTGCAAGCCGCCTTCGACGAAGCGCGCGCGGCGCGCGGGCCGATCACGGTCCTCGTCAACAACGCCGGGCAGGCCGAGAGCGCGCCGTTCGCGAAGACCTCGCCCGAGCTGTGGCAGCGCATGCTGGCCGTCAATCTGACCGGCACGTTCCTGTGCACGCAGGCGGCGCTGCCCGACATGCTGCAGGCCGGGCGCGGGCGCATCGTCAACATCGCGAGCACGGCAGGGCAGAAGGGCTATGCCTACGTCAGCGCGTACGTGGCGGCCAAGCACGGCGTGATCGGGTTGACGCGCTCACTCGCGCTCGAGCTGGCCACCAAGGGCGTGACGGTGAACGCCGTCTGCCCCGGCTACACCGAGACCGACATCCTGCGCGACAGCATCGCGAACGTGATGGCCAAGACCGGCCGCAGCGAAGCGCAGGCGCGTGCCGAGTTCGCGGCCGGCAACCCGCAGCGCCGCATGGTGCAACCCGAGGAGGTGGCCGATGCGGTGCGCTGGGTGTGCGGCGACGCGGCCGGCGCCATCACCGGGCAGTCGATCTCGGTCTCGGGAGGGGAGGTGACATGAAACACGGCGACGCCTCGCACGAGTTGCTGAAGGACGCGCAGGAGCTGGGCCTCGAAGCCCGCGCCGGCAGCGACGAGCACGCCAAGCTCAGGCTGTGGCTGCGCATGCTGTCGTGCACCACGCAGGTGGAAGCGGAGATCCGCCGCCGCCTGCGCACGCGCTTCGACATCACGCTGGCCCGCTTCGATTACATGGCGCAGCTGCATCGCAACCGCGACGGCCTGAAGATGCGCGACCTCTCGCGCTACCTGATGGTGACCGGCGGCAACGTGACCGGCCTGACCGACGACCTGGAGCGCGATGGCCTGGTCGCGCGCGAGGGCAGCCCGACCGACCGGCGCGCCTGGATCGTGCGGCTCACGGCCAAGGGGCGGCGCAGCTTCGAGGCGATGGCGCGCGAGCACGAGCAATGGGTGCTCGAGCTGTTCGCAGGCCTGAACGACGCCGTCGTGAAGCAGCTGTACGGCGAGCTCGGCAAGCTGCGCGTGCAGCTGGTTCGCAACGATCGTCTGGCGGGAGACAAGGGATGAGCGAGCACGACACGATCGAGTTCCGGCGCGAGCGCCAGATCCGCTTTTCCGACTGCGACCCGGCCGGCATCGTCTTCTATCCGCAGTACTTCGTGATGCTCAACGGCCTGGTCGAGGACTGGGTCGACGATGCGCTGGACATCGGCTACCGGCAGCTCGTCATCGAGCGCCGCGTCGGCCTGCCGACGGTGCGGCTGGAGGCCGACTTTCGCGCCGTCAGCCACATGGGCGACCGCGTCGTGCTGGCGCTGGCGGTCGAGCGCCTCGGCGGCCGCTCGATCACGCTGAAGCTGCGCTGCTCGGGCGCCGAGGGCGAGACCCGCATGGAGCTTCGGCAGGTGCTCGTGACGACCTCGCTCGCCACCCACCGCGCGATCGACATCCCGCCCGACCTGCGCGCCGCCATCGCGCGGCATTCGCGTATCGTTCAGTGACGGCAGCCGCCCGCGCAGCCGGCCGCCGCTTCTTCAACCGTAGGGACGCCTCATCATGTCTTCCTCCTCCAAAGCCAGTTTCCATTGGGACGACCCGCTGCTGCTCGAGCAGCAACTCAGCGACGACGAGCGCCAGGTGCGCGACGCGGCCCACGCCTATTGCCAGGAGCGGCTCGCGCCGCGCGTGCTCGAGGCCTTCCGCCACGAGAGCACCGACCCGGCCATCTTTCGCGAGATGGGCGAGCTCGGCCTGCTCGGCGCGACCATCCCCGAGCAGTACGGCGGCGCCGGCCTGAACTACGTCTGCTACGGGCTGGTGGCGCGCGAGGTCGAGCGCATCGACTCGGGCTACCGCTCGATGATGAGCGTGCAGAGCTCGCTCGTGATGGTGCCGATCAACGAGTTCGGCAGCGAGGCGCAGAAGCAGAAATACCTGCCCAAGCTCGCGAAGGGCGAATGGATCGGCTGCTTCGGCCTGACCTAGCCCAACCACGGCTCCGACCCCGGCAGCATGATCACCCGGGCCCGCAAGGTGAAGGGCGGCTACAGCCTGACCGGCAGCAAGATGTGGATCACCAACAGCCCGATCGCCGACGTGTTCGTCGTCTGGGCCAAGGACGATGAAGGTGCGATCCGTGGCTTCATCCTCGACAAGGGCGCGAAGGGCCTGAGCGCGCCGGCGATCCACGGCAAGGTCGGGCTGCGCGCCTCGATCACCGGCGAGATCGTGATGGACGAGGTGTTCTGCCCCGAGGAGAACGCCTTCCCCGAAGTGCGCGGCCTGAAGGGCCCGTTCACCTGCCTGAACAGCGCCCGCTACGGCATCGCCTGGGGCGCGCTCGGCGCGGCCGAAGACTGCCTGCACCGGGCGCGCCAGTACGTGCTGGACCGCAAGCAGTTCGGCAAGCCGCTGGCGGCCAACCAGCTGATCCAGAAGAAGCTGGTCGACATGCAGACCGAGATCACGCTCGGGTTGCAGGGCTGCCTGCGGCTCGGGCGCATGAAGGACGAAGGCACGGCGGCGGTCGAGATCACCTCGATCATGAAGCGCAACTCGTGCGGCAAGAGCCTGGACATCGCACGCACCGCGCGCGACATGCTGGGCGGCAACGGCATCAGCGACGAGTTCGGGGTGGCGCGGCACCTGGTGAACCTGGAGGTGGTGAACACCTACGAGGGCACGCATGACGTGCATGCGCTGATCCTGGGAAGGGCGATGACGGGGATTGCGGCGTTCTGACATGACGACGCCGCAAGCCCTGTCGCACCTGCGCGTGCTGGATCTCTCTCGCGTGCTGGCCGGCCCCTGGGCGAGCCAGATGCTGGCCGACCTGGGCGCGGAGGTGCTGAAGATCGAGCATCCCGACCGCGGCGACGACACCCGTGGCTGGGGCCCGCCCTTCGTGCGCAGCGCCGACGGCACGCAGCGCGAGTCGGCCTACTTCCTGTGCACCAACCGCAACAAGCGCTCGGTGGCGCTGGACATCGGCACCTCCGAAGGACAGGCCGCCGTGCGTGCGCTGGCCGCCGAGAGTGACGTGCTGATCGAGAATTTCAAGGTCGGAGGCCTGGCGAAGTACGGGCTCGACTACGCGTCGCTGTCGGCCCTGAACCCGCGCCTGGTCTACTGCTCGATCACCGGCTTCGGCCAGACCGGCCCCTACGCGCAGCGCCCCGGCTACGACTTCATGATCCAGGGCCTGGGCGGCCTGATGAGTCTGACCGGCGCGCCCGACGGCGAACCGATGAAGGTCGGCGTGGCACTGACCGACGTGCTGACCGGCCTGCACGCAGTGTCCGGCATCCTGGCGGCACTGGCTTGGCGAGACCGGTCCGGGCAGGGCCAGCACCTCGACCTGGCGCTGCTGGACGTTCAGGTGTCGTGCCTGGCCAACCAGGCGATGAGCTACCTGGTCACTGGCGACTCGCCGGGACGCATCGGCAACGCACACCCGAGCATCGTGCCCTACCAGGCCTTCCCGACGGCCGACGGCGACATGATCCTCGCCGTGGGCAACGACTCGCAGTTCGCGGCCTTCTGCCGCACCGCGGGCCACACCGAGTGGGCGGCCGATGAACGCTTCGCGACCAACGCCGCGCGCGTGCGCCACCGCGACGTGCTGGTGCCGCTGTTGCGGCAGACCACGGTGATGCGCAGCACGCAGGAGTGGATCGCGCTGCTGGAGAAGGCCAACGTGCCCTGCGGCCCGATCAACACGCTTGCGCAGGTTTTCGCCGATCCGCAGGTGCTGGCCCGCGGCCTGCGCCAGGATCTGCCGCATCCCCAGTTCGGCTCCGTCCCCACCGTCGCCAGCCCGCTGCGCCTGTCGAAGACGCCGGTGCGCTACGAACGGGCCGCGCCACCGCTCGGCACCGACACCGAGGCCGTACTCGCCACCCTTTCCACGACACAGGAGACTCCGAAACCATGAAGCTGCTGTCCTTCGAACATGCAGGTCGCACCAGTTGGGGCGCCGTGGTCGGCGACCGCGTGGCCGACCTCGGCCGCGCGTTGCCCCAGTACCCGACGCTGCAGGCCTACATCGCCGCCGGCCGGACGGCGCACGCCGCAGCGGATGCGCAGGCGGCCCACGCGCACGTGCCGCTGGCCGAGATCCGGTACCTGACGCCGATCCTGCACTCCGAAAAGATCGTCTGCGCGATCCGCAACTATCACGACCACCACCGGGAAGTCGTCGCCGCCGGCCTGGACCGCGAACTGTCGGCGCATCCACCGATCTTCCTGCGCGTGTGGCGCTCGCAGACGCCGCACGAAGGCCCGATCGTGCGCCCGCACTGCTCGGACTCGCTCGACTGGGAAGGCGAGCTGGCCGTGATCATCGGCAGGGAGGGCCGCAACATCCCGGCCGCGCGAGCGCACGAGCACATCGCCGGCTATTCGATCTACAACGACGCCAGCATCCGCGAGTGGCAGTTCCACGCCAAGGCCATCTGCGCCGGCAAGAACTTCGAAGGCACCGGCGCCTTCGGCCCCTGGATGGTGACGGCCGACGAGATCGCGCCCGACCGCGCACTGGCGCTCGAAACGCGCCTCAACGGCGAGGTAATGCAGCGCACGCGAACCGACGACATGATCTTCTCGGTGGCGCAGCAGATCGAATACGCGTCCGGCATCTTCACGCTGGTGCCGGGCGACGTCATCGTGACCGGCACGCCGGGCGGCGTGGGCTGGAGCAAGAAGCCACCGCGCTTCATGGTGCCGGGCGACGTGGTGGAAGTGGAGATCGAGGCCATCGGCCTGCTTCGCAACCGCGTGGTGCAGGCCGACTGAAGCGTCGGGCACCGCCCATCCAGAAC
>DATEFR010000118.1:0-10202 GCA_035280545.1 Burkholderiaceae bacterium
CCGCGTCGAGCTCGAGGACGTCGTCGGCGCGCACCTGCAGGCGCTGGCCCGCGCGCCGGCTCTCGGCTTCGGCAAGTTCATCATCAGCGCGACGACCCCGTTCACGCCGGCCGATCTGGTCGAGCTGCGCCACGATGCGGCTGCCGTGCTGAAGCGCCGGGTCCCGGACGCCGAGGCGATCTATGCGGCGTGCGGCTGGAAGCTGCCGACCGAGATCGACCGGGTGTATGTCAACGCGCGTGCGCGCACGCTGCTCGGCTGGGAGCCGCGCCACGACTTCGTGCGCGTGCTGCGCAGCGTGAAGGCCGGCGAGGATTTCAGAAGCCCGCTCGCGCGCGCGGTGGGCGCCAAGGGTTATCACCCCGAGCATCGCCGCTCGAGGGCCGAGCTCGCCTAGATCGTCAGCCCGGCAGCAGCCCGTCGCGCATGCAGTGTGCGCGCGATCGCGAGACGGCATGCTCCAGCGCCTCGATGTGCGGCGCGGCGCGCTCGGTTCCGGCGCTGGCCTGCAGCGCCTGGGCGGCGTCGGCGACCATGCGCAGCCCGAGGTTGAGCGCTGCGCCTTTGAGCGCATGGGCTTGCGAGCGCAGCGTCGTGTGGTCGGCGCCGCGCAGTGCACCGCGCAGCGTGGCCAGCGCCTCCGGCTGGCCGTCGAAGAATCGTTTCAGCAGGTCGGCGTAGACGTGGGGCGAGAGTGCCTGCCGGGCGCCGGCTACGGTCGTGGCGTCGAGCAGGCCGTCGATCGCCGGATGCGCGGCCTGCGATGCGCCGTTCAGCGGCGTGGCCGGTGCGGGGGCGCTGCCGATCCCGCTGTGGCGCTCGAGCGCCTCGCGCAGTTGCGGCAGGTGTGCCGGCTTGGTCAGGAAGCCATCCATGCCGGCCTGGCGCGCGAGGTCGCGCGAGGCCTGGAATGCGTCGGCGGTCAGCGCGATGATGGGCACGCGGCCGCGCGGCGCAGGCATCGAGCGGATCGCGCGCGCGGCGGCGAAGCCGTCCATGCCGGGCATGTGCAAGTCCATCAGCACGACGTCGAACTCGTGCTCCTGCACGGCGCGCAGCGCACCGTTGCCGTCTTCCCGGAACATCGCCGGGTGGCCCAGCTTGTCGAGCACGGCCTCGAGATAAGCGCGGTTGACCGGGTGGTCCTCGACGACCAGCACGCGCAACGGGCCCGGGGCGCGCGTCGCGGCGATCACCTGGGGGCCGAGCTGCGCGGAGGTCGGCGGCGCCACCGGCGCGAGCGGCAGCGCGACCGTGAAGACCGTGCCGCGGCCGGGCTCGCTCTTGACGGTGATGTCGCCGCCCATCAGCCGCGCCAGGTCGCGCGAGATCTCGAGGCCCAGGCCGGCGCCGCCCTGGCGCCGCGACGGGCTCTCGTCGGCGCGCATGAAGCGCTGGAACAGCCGGGCCAGCGTGTCCGCATCCATGCCGATGCCGGTATCGGCGATCGTGAAGACCAGCCGCCCGCTGAAGCCGTTGCCCACTCGCAGGCTGACGCTGCCGGCGTCCGAGAACTTGACGGCGTTGTTCAGCAGGTTGAAGAGGATCTGCTTGAGCCGCGTCGGGTCGGCATGCACCCAGCGCGGCACATCCGGGTCGAGCTGCACGTGCAGCGCGAGACCCTTGGATTGCGCCTGCACCCGCATCAGCGCCTCGACCTGCGCGACCAGCTGCGGCAGCTCCATCGTCTCCGGCTGCACGACCAGCTTGCCGGACTCGAGCTGCGAGATGTCGAGGATGTCGTTGAGGATCGCCAGCAGGTGATTCGCCGACTCCTTCGCGGTGCGCAGGAAGCCCTGCTGCTGCGCGGTCAGCGCCGTGTCCTGCAGCAGCGACATCATGCCCAGCAGGCCGTGGAACGGCGTGCGGATCTCGTGGCTCATGTTCGCGAGGAACACGCTCTTCGCGCGGTTCGCGGTCTCGGCCTCGGTGCGCGCGGCATGCAGGTTCTCGGCCAGCGCCTCGAGGTTCTTGCGCCGTTCGTTCAGCGCACGCAGCTGAGTCAGCACGATGAACGCCAGCACCAGCAGCAGCACGCATTGCGACAGCGTCAGCGCGAGGCTCAGCACGCTTTGCTGGCGCACCGCCGCGTTGCGCTGGGTCACGCGCTCGTACAGCAGGTGCGAGGCGCCGAGCGAGAGGTCGTGCAGCGGCACGGTCAGCGCGTCCAGGCCGTCGAGCAGGCGCTGCAGCGACCGTGGCGTCAGCGGCTCGCTGGCCGTTGCGCCGAACAGCCGGTCGCCGTCGACGACGAACGCGCGCACCTGCGCGATCGCCGGCCCATAGGTGCGCTGCCCGGCCATGATGCGTGCCGCACGCTCGTGGTCGACCAGCCCGATGCGGCTGATGAAGATGTCGTAGCGCAGCTGCAGCGCCTCGCGGTCCGGCGGCTGCGGGCCGTGCAGAGCGGCCTGCACTTGGTTGCGCAGCCGCAGCTGCTCGGTCTCGAGCTGCGAGAAGCTCCAGCCCAGCGCGTCGTTCTGGTAGTGCGTGGCGCTGTCGAGCAGCTCGTACTGGCGCCACTGCACATAGGCCACCGCCACCAGCGCGAGCACGAGCGCCGTGGCGGCGGTCAACAGCCATCCAGGTCCGAGCGGGCCTTGCGCCGAGGTCGCCTCGCGGCCGCCGGGTGTCGTCATCGAGCGGACGTCACTGGACTTCAAGCGATCGCAGCTGCCAGATCGCCCGGCTGAAGTGCACCGCGGTGCGCAGCTCCGGCTTGTCGTCGAACGGATAGATGATCACCAGCGGCCCCTTCTCGCGCACCGTCATCGGCTGATCGTCGAGCAGGTAGGCGAGCATCGCATCGCCGTTCGCGATGTCGTCGGCCGGGATCTCGACGCGGTAGTCGTTCAGTGCCGTCGCGTTGATCTTGCCCGGCGCCGCGCCGGCCGCCTTCAGCACGTCGCGCAGCAGCACGCCGGTAAACTTGCGCGGCTTGGGATACCAGGGAGTCTTGGTCGTGAAGCTCTGGCGCGGCAGCTGTTCGAGCAGGGCCATGTCGAAGGCCGCGGCGTCGGGCGTGTTGCGCGCCGCAATCTTGCCGGTCACGGTCAGCACGATCTTGCCGGTGGCCGGGTCGAGCGCGGCGGCCGCAGCCGCCGCGAGCATCATGCCGGCGGTCGCCAACGGCACGAACAGCCGGCGGCCGCACCGCCGCAGAGACGACGGCAACAGGGCGGGGCGCACGCGGCGGGACGGGCTCGAGGACAGCATGCGCGCGATTCTGGCACGCCCGCCAGTGGCCGACGGAGGGAGAAAACGATGCGCTTGTCGACGACCGCGCTGGTCCGCCTGCTGATCGTCGCCGGCATCGCGGCGATCTGGATCGCGGCGCTGCGCGGGCGCGGCGGCTCGGTTCCGCTCGCGCTGATCGCGACCTTCGTGCTGGTCGTCGTCGGCGTGGCGCATGCGCGCTGGGTCACGGCGCATGCCTGCCGGGTGATCCGCACGCATCCGTTCCCGACCTTCCTGCGCGACAAGGTGCGCGCGGCGCATCCGCAGCTCGACGACGCGGCATTGCGTGATGTCGAGCGCGGGTTGCGGCAGTTCTTCCTCGCGTGCGCGCAGGCCGGCGGGCGGTTCGTCGCGATGCCGTCCAGGGTGGTCGACTCGCTGTGGCACGAGTTCATCCTGCACACGCGCGGCTACGAGGCGTTCTGTCTCAAGGCCTACGGCCGCATGCTGCATCACACGCCAGCCGAGGCGCTGCCGAGCGAACCGGGCGGCAGCCGCAAGACGCGGCAGTTCGCCGGGCTGCGCCGCGCCTGGTACTGGAGCTGCAAGGAGGAGGCGATCGACCCGCGCAAGCCGAGCCGGCTGCCGCTGCTGTTCGCGCTCGATTCGTCGCTCGCAATTGCGGGCGGTTATGTCTATGTGCCCGATTGCACGCTGCTCGGCGCGGACCGCGGCGGCACGCACTGCGGCGAGAGCTTCGGCTGTGGCTCCTCCTGCGGATCAGGGGGCAGCGACGGCAGCGGCGATGGCGGCAGCGACGGTGGAGGGGACGGCGGAGGAGGCGATGGGGGCGGGAGCGGTTGCGGCGGCGACTGACGCGCGCACCGCCACCACTCCGTTCAGGCCGGGTTACTGCTTGACGGCCTCGACCTGCACCAGCAGGCGGATGCTGTCGGGCAGCCCGTAGGTCAGCCCGTAGTTCATGCCCCATTGGCTGCGCGCGATCGTCGTCTCGAAGTCGCCGCCGCAGACCTCGCGCTTGAGCATCGGGTTGTTGTAGCAGTTGAAGTTGGTTGCCTTCAGCGTCACGGGCAGCGTCTTGCCGAGCAGCGTCAGCGAGCCCACCACCTCGGCAACCTTCTCGCCGTTGAAGCTGAACTTCTCGCCGACGAACTTGGCGTTGCCGCCGCCGTCGTTGACGTTGAAGAAGTCCTTGCTCTTCAGGTGAGTGTCCAGCGGTGCAACGCCGGTCGACACCGAGCTCAGGTCGATCGTGATGTCGGCCTTGCCGCTCTTGCCGCTCTTGTCGAAGCTGACCGTGCCTTCCTTCTTGTCAAAGCGGCCGCGCAGGGTCGAGGTGCCGAAGTGGGTCGCCTCGAAGGTCACGAAGGTGTGAGTCGGGTCGATGTTGTAGGTCGCGATGTCGGCCTGCGCGAAACCAGCGGCGGCGGCGAGGAGGGTGGCGACGAGGGTCTTCTTCATGGTGGGTGTCGTGAGGGAGTGGACTGGAAATGAACTGGAACAGAATGGGCTCAGATCGGCGCGACGCCGGTCAGCGCCAGCTTGAACTTGACTTGCACGTCGTTGGCGACCATGGACGTGTCCTTCCAGTCGCCGTCGCCGACCTTGAAGTCCAGGCGCTTGATCGTGAACGCGCCGGTGACGGTCGTGGCCGTGCCGCTTTGCGCCAGGGTCACCGGGACGACGACGTTCTGGCTCGTGCCCTTGATTGTCAGCTTGCCGGCGATCTCGTATTTGCCGGCGCCGCCGGAGGCCTTCGCGCCGGCGCTCTGGAAGGTTGCCTGCGGGAATTTCTTGCTGTCGAACCAGTCGGTCTTCGCGAGCTCGGCCTCGGTCTCGGCGACGCCCAGCGAGACGCTGCCGAGGTCGATCGTGAAGGCGATCTTCGCCGCCTCCGGCTTCTTCGGATCGAACGCGACCTGGGCGTCGAACTTCTTGAACTTGCCGTCGACCGGCACGCCCATCTGCTTGCTGGTGAAGGCGATCTCGCTCTGCGCCGGCACGACCTGCTGGGCACAGGCCGGCGTGGCCGCGGCGGACAGCAGCGACAGCGCGGCGATCGTCAGGTAAGTCTTCATGTTGTTGTGATCGGGTTTGGAAAAGTCAGGTGCGTTGGGGCCACATGCGGGTCAGCAGCCCATCGCGGTCGACGAAGTGGTGCTTCAGCGCCGCTGCGACGTGAGCCAGGACGACCAGCGCCAGCGCATAGGCGAGGATCTCGTGCACCGGCTTGATCAGTTCAGCCAGGGCTTTGTCTGCCGGCACGAAGCTCGGCAGCGGCAGCACACCGAAGACGACGATCGGAAAGCCGGCCGCCGAGCTGTAGGCCCAGCCGGCCAGCGGTACCGCGAAGAACAGCCCGTACAGCGCGCGATGAGCCCATTGCGCGGCGCGCTGCTGCCACGGCGGCATCGGCACGTCGGCCGGCGGCCGGTGCGTCAGGCGCCACGCCAGCCGGGCGATCGACAGCGCGAGGATCGTGATGCCGGCCCACTTGTGCCAGTTGTAGAGCTTCAGCCGCTGCGGCGACAACGGCAGGCCGGTCATATAGAGACCGACGCAGAACGTGCCGAGCAGCGCCAGGGCGATCAGCCAATGCAACGCGATCGCGGTGTGCGTGTAGCGCGGGGTGGGCAGTGTCGGCATGGGCGCGGACTCTATGGGGTGCCGACGCAACCGGCCTTCGACCAGGTTGATGGGACCCTTCAAAAAATTTGTGGAACCGGCGCGCCTGCGAATTCCTCGTCAAGTTTTGAAGGGTTCCCTGAACGGGGCCGGGCGCTTTCGGAAATCGATGACGCCCGACCCGGCCCTCAGAACGTGAACGGCTTGCTGAACGCCACGTAGAGGCTGCGGCGCGCGCCGAACTGCGGCGCGCCCACGCCGATGCCGCTGCCGTCGCGCAACTCGTAGCTGCGGTCGAACAGGTTGATCACCGACAGCCGCACGTCGAACTTGCCGAACGATGCGGTCTGGAAAGTCCGCGAGGCCGACGCGTTGACCGTGGTGTAGCTCGGCAGGTGCTCGGTGTTCGCGAAGCCGCGGCGCAGGCCGCTGCCGTACAGCACGTCCGCGCCCAGCGTCATCGCCTCGTCGAGCTTGTAGCTCAGGCCTGCCGAGGCGGCGATCGTCTGGTCGTGGTCCAGGTGCACCCAGTTCTGCGCGATGTACGCGAGCTCGTCTTCGTCGAAGTTGAACTGGCCGGTCTCGATGCCCTTGCCCATCGCGCGCGAGATGCCGATGTTCGCGTAGCCCGAGAGCCGTTCGTCCTTGTACGACGCCGACAGCTCGAGCCCGTAGATCCTGCCGCGTTCGAAGTTGAACGCCGAGTAGATCAGCGCGTTGCCGAATTGGCCTTCGTCCTGCAGGTGGCGGACCTTGCGGTAGTACGCGTCGGCGCCCAGCGTGAGGCGCGGCGTCAGCGAATGCGAGATGCCGAGGTCGAAGTAGTCGGAGCGCTCCGAGCGCACCGCGGTGTTCGCGTCCGACGGCAGCGCGTTGGTCGTGCCCAGGAATTCCTGCACCGAGGTCGTGTCGATCTTCTCGGTCGGCGGCGGCGTGAAGTAGCGCGCATAGCCGGCGTGCAGCCGCGTGTCGCTGCCGAGCTGGTAGACCAGTCCGAGGCGCGGGCTGAGCTGCGACTCGTCGGTGACGGTCGAGACCTGGTCGTAGCGCAGCCCGTAGTTGATCGTCAGCGCCTTGGTGGGCTGCCATTCGTCCTGCACGTACACGCCGTACAGGTGGCCGGCGATCTTCGCGTTGTCGACGATGGTGAGCGGCGTGCCGCTGGTCTGGTTGCCTTGGTCGTCGGCCGGGAACACCTGCGAGCTGTTGGCCACGCCGGCACGCTCGCGCTGCGCGTAGACGCCGGCGCGCAGCGTGTGGCTGGCGCCCAGCGCGGCGCTCAGGTCGAACTGCAGGCCGGTCGTTTCGTTCTTGCGCAGCACGTTCGCGGCGACGCCGAAGTACGCGAGGTCGCCCGCCGGATCGGGCTCGTAGTGCACGTCGGAGTAGCGATGCAGCAGCGAGACCTGGTAGTCGACGCCAGCGCCGAACGTCGACTGGAACGACAGCACCTGGAAGCTGTTCTTCTCGCGCTGGTTCGCGTTCAGGTCGGACGAGGGCGGCACGGTCGCGGTGTCCAGCGTGAAGTCGGGCGTCTGCCCCGGCACGTTCGGGATCTGGAAGCGGCTGGCCGCGTTGCCCAGCATCAGGCTCACGCGGCTTTCCTCGCCGAGCAGGTAGCTCAGGTACGCGAAGCCCTTGCCCTGGCGCGTCTCGTCGTGCAGCGCGTTCTTCTCGGACGTCGGGTTCTCGATGCCGATGTCGTTGCGCAGGTACGAGCCGGTCACGAAGTAGCTCAGGTTGCCCTGCGTGCCGCCGACGTTCGCGCTGACTTCGCGGTGCCCGCGCGTGCCGAACATCAGGTCGATGCTGCCGCCGTTCGCGAGCTCGGTGCCTTTGGCCCGGATGTCGACGATGCCGGCGGTGCGGTAGCCGTACTGCGCCGGCAACGCACCGGTCAGCACGTTGATGTCGTTCGCGAAGCGCGTGTCCAGCACCTGGCCGAAGCCGCTGATCGATTCGGGGATCACGACGCCGTTGATCCGGTATTGCAGGTTCGCGTGGTCGCCGCGCACATGCAGCTGGCCGTACGAGTCGCCGACGACGCCGGGCGCGCGCAGCACGACCTGGTTCAGCGGCGTCGCGTCGCCCAGCGGCAGCGCGGCGATGTCGGCCGAGTCGAAGCGGTAGATCGTGCTGCCGGTGTCGGGCGACAGCGAGCTGCGCGCGGCGTCCAGCTTGGCACGCTTGCCGGTGACCTCGACCTCGTTGAGCTTGACCGGCGCACCGGGCGCCGGTGCCGACGCCGCTGCGGCAGCCGCCACGGGCGCGGTGGTGGTGGATTGGGCGAGCGCATCGGCGCTCGCAAGAACCAGCGCCAGGCCTGCGGCGGCGCCGGCGCTGAGGGAACGTGTATCCATGATCGTCCTGAGGAATGCAAGGAGCAGCCGCGCGTCGAACGAGCGGCCGTGCGATGGCAGGGGACGGCGCAGCCGCAGCCGCATCGCCGCGCCGGTGCGCGTCAGTCGCGGACCGGGGCGATGCCGGGAGCGCCGATCAGGACAGGACGGGCGGTGCGCGCGAGTGGAACGCGAGCCGCGGCGCGCGTTGCGGCGCGGTGGCCGGCACCGTCGCGGCCACCGCGTGGCGGGCCAACGGCAGTGCGAGCATGGTCTGCGCGCCGACCGCCATCGCGCCGAACGCGGTCAGCCCGGCGCACTCGTCGCAGACGTCGTTCGAGCCGTGCTGGGCTGCTTTCTGCGTGGCGGCGCTGCCGACCGCGTCGACCGCATGGGTCAGCCAATGCAGTGCCGCATGCTGCTGCCCGAGCACGAGCAGCAGCGCCAGCGCGCCGCGGGCGAGCAGGGTGCGCAGTGCGAACGGGCGGAACGACATGGGACGAAAGTCTAAACGTGAAACCCGACACGGCTTGTCGCGGGCGCGCCGCAGCGGTCTTGATGACCCTGGAACAGTCGAGGCGGGCCTCATTCCCCGTGGGGTAAGCTTGCGACCCCCGCCCGTCCGCCGGGCTCGCCGCTTCCATGAGCACGCCTCCGTCCTCGGCCATACCCCCGCAGTTGCCGTCGTCCGCTGCGCCGGCCAACGTCGTCGTCGAGCATGACGCGCTGACGATCGGCACGCGCTTCGGCGAGTTCGAGATCCTGCGGGTCGTCGGCGTCGGCGGCTTCGGCATCGTCTATCTCGCGCAGGACCATTCGCTGGAGCGCCAGGTCGCGCTGAAGGAGTACATGCCGGCCGCGCTCGCCGCGCGCGGCGACGGTTCGCGCATCACGGTGCGCTCCGCCGCGTTCGCCGAGACCTACGCGATCGGGCTGCGTTCGTTCGTCAACGAGGCGCGGCTGCTCGCGCGCTTCGATCATCCGTCGCTGGTCAAGGTCTACCGCTTCTGGGAAGACAACGGCACCGCCTACATGGTGATGCCGTTCCTGCGCGGCATGACCTTGCGCGACGCGCGCCGCAGCATGGAGCGCGCGCCCGACGAGCCGTGGATCCGCAGCGTGATCGACCCGCTGCTGGGCGCGCTCGAGCTGCTGCATCGCGAGGGCGTGTTCCACCGCGACATCGCGCCGGACAACATCCTGCTGCCGCCGGCGGGGCCGCCCATCCTGCTCGACTTCGGTGCCGCGCGCCATGTGATCAGCGATCGCACCCAGTCGCTGACCGCGATCCTGAAGCCGAGCTACGCGCCGATCGAGCAATACGCCGAGATGACATCGATGCGCCAGGGACCCTGGACCGACATCTACGCACTCGGCGCGGTGATGCACTACCTGCTGTTCGGCGTGCCGCCCGCTCCGGCCACCGCACGCGCGGTGCAGCCCGATGCGCAGCCTGTTGCGCAGCGCGAAGTGCCGGGCGTGTCGGCGAACCTGCTGGCCACCGTCGGCTGGGCCTTGGGCGTGCGGCCGGCCGAGCGGCCGCAGAGCATCGCGATGCTGCGCGATGCCCTGAACGGCGTGGTGCCGGTTCCCGCGGCGCCGCAAGACGCGGCCGCCGCGGCGGCGGCCATGAGTCCGGTGGCGCCGCCGTTGAATCCCGTCGCGGCTCCCGCTCCCACGAGCGGATTCCCGGCCACGCAGCGCCTCGTGCCACCGCGCGCTTCGGATCCGACGCGGCTCGATGCGGCACACGAGCCGGTCCGAACGGTGCCGCCGGCGCAGGACGATGCCGAGGCGACGATCGTGCGGCCGTCGACCTTGCCTCCCGTCAGCCTGCCACCGGTGAGCCTGCCGCCGTTCGCGAAACAGCCTGTTGCGGCGTCCGCGCCGGTGGCCACGCCGGTGACCGCCGCGCCGGCATCGACCGTGTCCTCGGCTGCCTCGACTCCGGCCGCACCGAAGAAAAAAGGCTGGATGCTCGCCGGTCTCGGCGCCGCGGCGGTTGTCGCGGCGGTCGTGCTGTGGCAATTCGTCAGCCTG
>DATEFR010000119.1:0-6225 GCA_035280545.1 Burkholderiaceae bacterium
CGACGACGATGCGCAGCTGGCAACCCGCGCCGGCTGAGCGCGGACGATGGCGATGATCGACGGCAGCGCTGCCGCCGCCGCGGCGTCCGGCGCGTCGACCGCGTCGGGGACCGCGCCGGTTGCGCGGCCACCGACGCCGACCTTCGGCGCAGCCTTCGTGTACTGGCTCAAGCTCGGCTTCATCAGCTTCGGCGGCCCGGCCGGGCAGATCGCGCTGATGCACCAGGAGCTGGTCGAGCGCCAGCGCTGGATCTCGGAGCGGCGTTTCCTGCACGCGCTGAACTACTGCATGCTGCTGCCGGGACCCGAGGCGCAGCAGCTGGCGACCTACATCGGCTGGCTGATGCACCGCACGGCCGGCGGCATCGTGTCGGGCGGCTTGTTCGTGCTGCCGTCACTCGTGATCCTGTGCCTGCTGTCGTGGATCTACCTCGCGTATGGCGACGTGCCGGCGGTCGCGGGGCTGCTGGCGGGCATCAAGCCGGCGGTCACCGCGATCGTCGCGTTCGCCGCCTGGCGCATCGGCTCGCGCGCACTGAAGAACGGGTGGCTGTGGGCGATCGCGGCGGCGGCGTTCATCGCGATCTTTGCGCTGCAGGTGCCGTTTCCGCTGATCGTGCTGGTCGCGGCAGTGGCCGGCTGGCTGGGCGGGCGCTACGTGCCGCAGGCGTTTGCGCCGGGTGGCGGCGGGCATGGCGGCGCGAACGTCGCGTCGTACGGCCCGGCCGTGATCGACGACGACACGCCGACGCCGCCGCATGCGCGCTTCAGCGCCGCACGTTTCGTGCGGGTGCTGGCGATCTGCCTGGTGCTGTGGGGCGTTGCGATGGCCACGCTGGCCGCGGCCTTCGGCGTCGACGCCGTGCTGACGCAGATGGCCTGGTTCTTCACGAAGGCCGCGCTGCTGACCTTCGGCGGCGCCTACGCGGTGCTGCCGTATGTCTTCCAGGGCGCGGTCGAGCACCACCACTGGCTCACGGCCGGCCAGATGATCGACGGCCTGGCGCTCGGCGAGACCACGCCCGGTCCGCTGATCATGGTCGTCGCGTTCGTCGGCTTCGTCGGCGGCTGGACGAAGGCGATCTTCGGCGGCGATGCGCTGCTGCTGGGCGGCATCGTGGCGGCCGGCGTGGTCACGTTCTTCACGTTCCTGCCGTCGTTCGCGTTCATCCTGCTCGGTGCGCCGTTCATCGAGACCACGCACGGCGACTTGCGCTACACCGCGCCGCTGAGCGGCATCACCGCGGCGGTGGTCGGCGTGATCGTCAACCTCGCGGTGTTCTTCGCGCTGCACGTGCTGTGGCCGCAGGGCGTCGGCGGCCCCTTCGATGCGGTGTCGCTCGCGATCGGGCTGCTCGCGGGCGTGGCGCTGTTTCGCTTCAAGGTCGGCGTGATCCCGGTCGTGCTCGGGTCCGGCTTGCTCGGCCTCGCGTGGCACGTCGTCATGCGCTGACGCCGCCGGCACGCCGCCCGCAAACGTGCGAGCATCGAAACTCGAACAGGAGACACCGACGATGTTCAAGGCCATCCAGCTGAACAAGGACGAAGCCGGCGCGACCCACGCGGCGGTGACCGAGATCGACGACGCGGCACTGCCGCTGCAGGACGAGGAGCACATCGTCGTCGACATCGCCTACTCGACGCTGAACTTCAAGGACGCGCTGGCGGTCACCGGCCGTTCGCCGGTCGTGCGGCGCTTTCCGATGGTGCCGGGCATCGACTGCGCGGGCAGCGTGCGTGCGTCGAACAGCGCGCGCTGGCGGGTCGGCGATGCGGTGATCGTCAACGGCTGGGGCGTCGGCGAAGGCCACTGGGGCGGCCTCGCGCAGCGTGCGAGCCTGAAGCCGCAGTGGCCGATCGCGCGGCCCGCGGGATTGAGCGCGTTCGACGCGATGGCGCTCGGCACCGCCGGCTACACCGCCGCGCTGTGCGTGCTCGCGCTGCAGCGCGCCGGCGTGCAGCCGGGCGACGGCGAGGTGCTGGTCACCGGCGCGACCGGCGGTGTCGGCGGCGTCTCGACGATGCTGCTCGCGGCGCTGGGCTACACGGTGGTCGCGACGACCGGCAAGACCGCCGAGGCCGACTACCTGAAGACCTTGGGCGCGCACGAGGTGCTGGACCGCGCGCTGCTCTCGTCATCCGGCAAGCCGCTGCAGAAGGAGCGCTGGGCCGGCGTCGTCGACTCGGTCGGCTCGCACACGCTCGCGAACGCCTGTGCGACGACGCGCTACGGCGGCGTCGTCGCGGCCTGCGGGCTCGCGCAGGGCATGGACTTCCCGGCCACCGTTGCGCCGTTCATCCTGCGCGGTGTGTCGCTGCTGGGCATCGACAGCGTGAGCGCGAGCACCGAGCGGCGGCTCGAGGCCTGGTCGCTGCTGGACCGGCTGATCGACAGGCAGAAGCTCGCGGCGACCGTCACGAAGGTCGACCTCGCCGGCGCGATCGCCGCGGCGCCGGCGTTGCTCGACGGCAAGCACCGCGGCCGGCTGGTCGTCGACGTCAACGCGTAGTTGCGTGCCGCGCCTACGCGGCCGCCTTCATCAGCACGATCTCCTTGCGGATGCAGGCCGACCAGCGGCCCGGCATCACCTCCTCGAGCGGCGGCACGTGCTGGGCGCAAGCGTCGATCGCATGCGGGCAGCGGGTGCGGAACACGCAGCCCGACGGCGGCGCGATCGGGCTCGGGATGTCGCCCTTGAGCGCGATGCGCTCGGTCTTCAGGGTCGGATCGGGCTTCGGGCTCGCCGCGAGCAGTGCGCGCGTGTACGGGTGCAGCGGTTGCTCGAACAGCGCGTCGGTCTCGGAGATCTCCATCACCTTGCCGAGGTAGAGCACGACGACACGGTCGCACAGGTACTCGACGACATCGAGGTCGTGCGAGATGAACAGCATCGTCAGCGACAGCCGCTCGCGCAGCTCGGCCAGCAGGTTGATCACCTGCGACTGGATCGAGACGTCGAGTGCCGACAGCGGCTCGTCGGCGACGATGAACTCGGGCTCGACCGCCAGCGCCCGCGCGACGCCGATGCGCTGGCGCTGCCCGCCCGAGAACTCGTGCGGGAAGCGGTTCGCGTGCTCGGGGCGCAGGCCCACCAGCTCGAGCAGCTCGGCGATGCGCTGCTCGCGCGCGGCCTTGCTCTTCGCCAGGCCGTGGGTGGTGAGCGCTTCGCCGAGGATCGCCGAGATGCGCATCTTCGGGTTCAGGCTCGCGTACGGGTCCTGGAAGATGATCTGCAGCTTGCTGCGCAGCCGGCGCATCTTCTCGGCCGACAGCGCGCCCAGGTCCTCGCCGCGGTACAGCACCTGGCCTTCGGTGCGTTCGACCAGGCGCAGCACCGTGCGGCCTATCGTGCTCTTGCCCGAGCCGGACTCGCCGACCAGCCCCAGCGTCTCGCCGGCGCGGATCGCGAACGAGACGTCGTCGACCGCGCGCACCGGCCGCTCGGGCTTGCCGAAGTAGGTCTTCAGGCGCTGGACTTCGATCAGCGGCGTCGCGGCGGTCATGCAGCTTCCTTCATCGTCGGCGCGACATGCACGCAGCGCGCTTCGCGCGATTCGCCGCAGCCCACGAGCGCCGGCATCGCGCTGCGGCAGGCGTCGATCGCGCGGTCGCAACGCGGCTCGAACGCGCAGCCGGGCGGCGGCGCGAGCGGGCTGGACACCTGGCCGCGGATCGCAAACAGCCGCTTCGGCTTGGCTTGCCCCGGCAGCCGCGCCTTGCCCGGCAGGCAGCTCAGCAGCCCTTGCGTGTACGGATGCTGCGGGCTCGCGAACAGCGGCCGCACCGGCGCGCGCTCGACGACGCGGCCCGCGTACATCACGGCCACGTCGTCGGCATGGTGCGCGACGACCCCGAGGTTGTGCGTGATGAACAGGATGCTCATCCCGGTCTCGGCCTGCAGGCGTCGCATCAGCTCGAGGATCTGCGCCTGGATCGTCACGTCCAACGCGGTGGTCGGCTCGTCGGCGATCAAGAGCGTCGGGTCGCAGGCCATCGCCAGCGCGATCATCACGCGCTGGCGCATGCCGCCCGAGAGCTGGTGCGGGTACTCGTGGAGGCGCTGCGCGGCCGCCGGGATCTCGACCAGGTCCAGCATGCGCTTCGCATGGGCGAGCGCCGCGGCGCGGTCCAGCCCCTTGTGCAGGCGCACGCTCTCGGCGATCTGCTCGCCGACCGTGAACACCGGGTTCAGGCTGGTCATCGGCTCCTGGAAGATCATCGAGAGCTGATTGCCGCGCAGCGCGCGCATCTGCGGCTCGGCGAGCTGCAGCAGGTCGACCGTGCGGCCCTCGCGCGTGACGAACGACGTCTCGCCGCTGACCTGCGCGTTCGCGGTTTTCGGCAGCAGGCGCATCAGCGTCAGGCTGGTGACCGACTTGCCCGAGCCCGATTCGCCGACCAGCGCGGTCGTCTTGCCGGGCTGGATCGAGAAGCTGACATCGGCGACCGAGCGCACCAGGCCGTCCTCGGTCGGGAAGCTGGTGCTCAGGTGGCGCACCGTCAAGCGTGCTGCGGATGCGCTCATGATCAGGCGGCCTTCTTCAGTTTGGGATCGAGCAGGTCGCGTACGCCGTCGCCCAGCAGTTGCAGCGACAGCGCGGTCAGGATGATCGCGAGCCCCGGGAACAGCACGACCCAGAACGCCTGGTGCGCGTACTGCTGGCTGCCGGCGACCATCGTGCCCCAGGTCGGGATCTCAGGCGGCACGCCGACGCCGAGGAACGACAGCCCGGCTTCGGCGAGGATCGCGTACGCGAAGATGAAGCTGACCTGCACCAGGATGGGCGACATCAGGTTCGGCAGGATGTGGCGCCACAGGATGCGCGAGGTGCGCACGCCCAGCGCGCGCACCGCCTCGACGAACAGCAGCTCGCGCACGACCAGCGTCGACGCGCGCACGACGCGGGCCACGCGCGGCGTGTAGACCAGCACCAGCGCGAGCACCACGTTGACCAGCGAGGGCCCGAGGATCGCCACCAGCGCGATCGCGAGCAGGATGTCGGGGAACGACATCATCGCGTCGACCACGCGCATCAACGGTGTGTCGAGCCGGCGGAAGAAGCCGGCGACCAGCCCCAGCACGGTGCCGCACAGCACCGCGCCGAACGCGGTCAACGCGGCGATCGCGAGCGAGTAGCGCGCGCCGTAGACGATGCGCGCGTACAGGTCGCGGCCGAGCTCGTCGGTGCCCATCAGGTGCGCGGCACTCGGCGCCTTCAGCCGATCGAGCACCGCGGTGTCGTTCGGGTCGAACGACGCGACCCACGGCGCGACCAGCGCGAGCACGACGATCGCGGTCAGCACGACGGCGGCGACCATCACGATGCGGCGATGCATCAGCTGGCGGATGACACGGGGCAGACGAGGCAGGCGCATCGCGGTCACACCTTCACGCGCGGGTCGACGACTGCATACAGCATGTCGATCGCGAAATTGATCAGCACGTAGATCGCCGCAATCACCAGCAGCGCACCCTGGATCACCGGGTAGTCGCGCCGCAGCACCGCGCTGACGACCAGGTTGCCGACGCCGGGCAGGCCGAACACAGTCTCGGTGACGACCGCGCCGCCTATCATCAGCGCGACGGTCAGGCCCACGACCGTGACGATGGGGACCAGCGCATTGCGCAACGCGTGCTTGAGTACAACCGTCGCTTCCGACAGGCCTTTCGAGCGCGCGGTGCGCACGTAGTCCTCGCCCAGCACGTCCAGCATCGAGGCGCGCGTGAAGCGGATGATCAGCGCCGAGTTCAACAGGCCCAGCACCGTGGCCGGCAGGATCAGCGCATGCAGCCGCTCGGCCAGCGGTGCACCCGGCGCGCCATAGCCCGAGACCGGGAACCAGCCCAGCGACACCGCGAACATCTGGATCAGCACCAGCCCCAGCCAGAAGCTCGGGACGCTCGCGCCCAGCATCGCGATGCCGGTGAACACCTGGTCGACGACGCGCCCGCGAAAGACGGCCGAGACGATGCCGCAGGGGATGCCGATGCACGCCGCGATCGCGACCGCCATCAGCGCGAGCAGCGTGGTCGGCTCGGCGCGCTCGGCCAGCGCCTGCGTGACCGGGCGCTGCAGGAAGATCGACTGGCCCAGGTTGCCCTGCACCACCTCGCGCAGCCAGTAGCCGAACTGCACCGGCAGCGGCTTGTCCAGGCCGTAGTCTTTTTTCACGCGCTCGATGTCGGCCGCGGTGGCCTGGTCACCCAGCAGCACCGAGACCGG
>DATEFR010000120.1:0-7032 GCA_035280545.1 Burkholderiaceae bacterium
CAGGCGCGCGGCGGCTGCCGAGGCCGCACTGCTGGGCCAGCCGTGGACGCAGGCCAGCATCGCCGCCGCGCAGGCCGCGCTGGCCGAGGACTTCAAGCCGCTGACCGACATGCGCGCGAGCGCCGCGTACCGCCAGCAGGTCGCCGGCAATTTGCTCCAGCGCTTCTGGCTCGAGACGCGGCGCGAGGACCCGCTGCCGCTCGCGGCGACCAGCGTCTGGAGCGTGATGCCGCACGCGACGGCCACCGTCGCCTGAGGAGAGCCCGATGAACAAGCCGATCGAAGCCCTGCTGCTGCAACCCGACCAGGCGTTCGCCGACTACCTGAAGAACACCGCCGCGCGCATCGACGCAAGCGGCGAGGCCGCCGCGCACGAAGCCGGCGCGCGCGTGGGCATCAGCCGCCCGCACGAGTCGGCGCAACTGCACGTGGCCGGCGAGGCGACCTACATCGACGACATCCCCGAACTCGCCGGCACCTTGCATGCGGCGCTGGGCTTGTCGCCTGTCGCGAACGGCAAGCTGACCGTGGCCAAGCTGGATGCGATCCGCGCGCTGCCGGGCGTCGTCGCGGTGCTGTCGGCGCAGGACATCCCCGGCGTCAACGACTGCGGCTCGATCATTCACGACGACCCGATCCTGTGCAGCATCGACCAACACGCCGATGGATCGGCGTGGGGCGAGATCCGCTACCTCGGCCAGCCGGTCTTCGCGGTGATCGCGCAGACCCGCGATGCCGCGCGCCGTGCCGCGGCAAAAGCCAAGGACGTGCTGACGATAGAGGCGGCACCGCCGGTGCTGACCCCGCAGCAGGCCCACGCGAAGGGCCAGTACGTGCTGCCGCCCATGCACCTGATCCGCGAGACCAGTCCCGGCAGCGCGAAGGCCGCGATCGCGAAGGCCCCGCACACGCTGAAGGCAACGTTCGAAGTCGGCGGGCAGGAGCAGTTCTACCTCGAAGGCCAGATCAGCTACGCGATCCCGACCGAAGGCGGCGGCCTGCACGTGCACTGCTCGACGCAGCACCCGACCGAGATGCAGAACCTGGTCGCGCATGCGCTGAAGCTGCAGGCGCACGACGTGCATGTCGAATGCCGGCGCATGGGCGGCGGCTTCGGCGGCAAGGAGTCGCAGTCGGCGCTGTTCGCCTGCGTCGCCGCGGTCGCCGCGAGCAGGCTGAAGCGGCCGGTCAAGCTGCGGCTGGACCGCGACGACGACTTCCTGATCACGGGCCGGCGCCACTGCTTCTGGTACGAATACGAGGTCGGCTACGACGACGAGGGCCGCGTGCTGGGCACCGAGGTCACGATGGTCTCGCGCGCCGGCCACTCGGCCGATCTCTCGGGCCCGGTGATGACGCGCGCGCTGTGCCACTTCGACAACGCGTACTGGCTGCCCGAGGTCGCGATGCACGGCTACTCGGGCAAGACCAACACGCAGAGCAACACCGCGTTCCGCGGCTTCGGCGGCCCGCAGGGCGCGATCGCGATCGAGAACATCCTCGACACGATCGCGCGACGGCTCGGGCGCGACCCGCTCGCGGTGCGCAAGGCGAACTTCTACGGCAAGGAGACGAACAACGTCACGCCGTACCGGCAGACGGTCGCCGACAACATCCTCGACGAGCTGGTCGGCCAGCTGGAGGTGAGCAGCGAGTACGCCGCACGACGCGACGCGATCGCGGCGTTCAACGCCGGCAGCCCGGTGCTCAAGCGCGGCTTGGCACTGACGCCGGTGAAGTTCGGGATCTCGTTCAACGTGCGCCACTTCAACCAGGCCGGTGCACTGGTGCACGTCTACCACGACGGCTCCATCCTCGTGAACCACGGCGGTACCGAGATGGGCCAGGGGCTGAACACCAAGGTCGCGCAGGTGGTCGCGCACGAGCTGGGCGTGGGCTTCGATCGTGTTCGTTGCACCGCGACCGACACGCAGAAGGTTGCGAACACCTCGGCCACCGCCGCATCGACCGGCGCCGACCTGAACGGCAAGGCCGCGCAGGACGCCGCGCGCCAGATCAAGGAACGCCTCGCCGCGTGCGCCGCGGCGCACTTCGGCGGCACCGCGGCCGACGTGCGTTTCGCAAACGACCAGGTCGCGGTCAACGGCCGTTCGATCCCGTTCAGCGCGCTGGTCGCGCAAGGGTATCTAGACCGCGTGCAGCTTTGGTCCGACGGCTTCTACGCGACGCCCGGCCTGAGCTGGGACAAGGATGCGATGCAGGGCCGCCCGTTCTACTACTACGCGTACGGCGCCGCCGTCAGCGAGGTGATCGTCGACACGCTGACCGGCGAGTGGAAGCTGCTGCGCGCCGACGTCCTGCACGACGTCGGCACGTCGCTGAACCCGGCCGTCGACATCGGCCAGGTCGAAGGCGCGTTCATCCAGGGCATGGGCTGGCTGACGACCGAGGAGCTGGTGTGGCACCCGCAAAGCGGCCTGCTGACCACGCACGCGCCCAGCACCTACAAGATCCCGACCGCCAACGACTGCCCGCCGGTCTTCAACGTGCAGCTCTACGACGGCCGCAATGTCGAGGACAGCATCCACCGCAGCAAGGCGGTCGGCGAACCGCCGCTGCTGCTGCCGTTCTCGGTGTTCTTCGCGATCCGCGATGCGATCTCGTCGGTCGGCTCGCATCGGGTCGATCCGCCGCTGGCCGCGCCGGCGACCAGCGAGGCGATCCTGCGCGCGATCACCGCGGTGCAGCAAGGCAGCGCCGGCTGACGACGGCGCAGGCAGCGACACGATGTCGACATTGCGCGCACTCGCCGCCACCTGGCTGGTCTCGGGCCGGCGCTGCGTGCTGGTCGAAGTCAGCGAGGCGCGCGGCTCGGCGCCGCGCGAGGCCGGCACCCGCATGCTCGTGAGCCTGAAGCACACGGCCGGCACGGTCGGCGGCGGGCACCTCGAGCACAAGGCGATCGCCGAGGCGCGCGCGCTGCTCGATGCCGACGCCGAGCAGCCGTTCGCGCCGCGCGAGATCCACTACCCGCTGGGCCCGGCGCTGGGCCAGTGCTGCGGCGGCGCGGTGACGCTGCGTTTTTCGATGCTCGATGCCGCCGCGCTCGAGCGCTGGCCGGTTGCGGCGCCGCGCTTTCACCTGCAGCTCTACGGCGCCGGCCACGTCGGCCGCGCGATCGCGCGGGCGCTCGCGCCGCTGGACGTCAGCGTAGCCTGGATCGACGAGCGCGAGAGCGAGTTCCCGTGCGCGTTCTACGACGTTGCCCCGCAAGCGCCGTGGCCCGACCACATCCGCAAGGTCTGCGTCGACGCGGTGGAGGCCGAGGTGCGCGGCGCGCCGCCCGGCGCGTACTACCTGGTGCTGACCCATCAGCACGATCTCGACCTGCGCATCAGCGAGGCGATCCTGAAGCGCGGCGACTTCGGCTTCTTCGGCCTGATCGGCTCGCAGACCAAGCGCGCACGCTTCATCCACCGCTTCGAGCACCGCGGCATCGCGGCCGACACGATCGCCCGCATGACCTGCCCGATCGGGCTGCCGGGCATCGTCGGCAAGGAGCCGGAGGTGATCGCGGCGGGGGTGGTGGCGCAGTTGCTGGCGCACAGCCCGGCCACGGCGATCGCAACGGCCAGCGCCGCCGCCGTCGCCACGACCTGAGCGGACGCTAGCGCCTGCCGCCACGTCCGTTCAGCTTGCGAGCGCTTGCCCGTCCTCCCACTCGGCCGACAAGGCGCGCAGCAGCTTCTTCTTGAATCGCGAGTCGCTCGTCGCGGCCGCCAGCGTTTCGCCCATCGCCTGCGCAATGCGCTCCAGCACCTCGCGCGGGCGCCGGACGCCGCACACTTCGCGGCCAAACGCGAGCAGCTCATCAGGGTTCGGGTAACCGCGGCTGCCGTGCCGGCCGGCTCGCAGTTTCAACGCGAGGGTGCGGTCTATCGCTTCGGCTCCGCCAGGACGCTGGTACTTGTAGATCGTCGTCGTGACCACGTCGTACATCGGTGCGAGCCGCACGTCGGCCGTTTCGGTGTAGAGCATGCCGAAGTTCTTCAGATGCGCATCGCCGTTGCGCACCATCACCGACAGCGCAAGCTGTTCGAAGAAGCGTTCCAGGTCGTCCGCCGGCCGTGAGCTGAAGATGCGGATCGCCTCGGCCATGCGCTCATAGCTGCCTTCGTACTTGCGATTCGACAGGCGGTCGTGAACTTGCCGACCCATCAGCGCGGCGATGTCCTCGAAGCCGAGCCGCTGGCCCTGCGCAGTGACGTCGAAACGATCGATCACCAGGATCGTCCCGTCGGCCGACAAGTCGAAGCCGGACACCGGGATGTTGGCTCGCCGCGCCGCATCGAGACACAGGTACTCGTTGGCCGCGAGACCCGGGTAGTCGTCGCCGGCGATCTTCACGATCAGATCGGGAATCGGAACCATCGCCCTGGATGGCAACATGATCTTCGGCTGCACGCCCGAGACACCCGCGCTCACCGACAAATAGGCATCGACGAGCTGCGCGAAGAGCTTGGCGCCGGCGGTCGACCCCAGCAACGTCTTGCGGCTCACCGGCGCCGCACGCACCTGGCGCGACTCGCCTTCGAATGCAAAGCCGACGCGGCCAATCCCGTTGTCGCCCATCAGCGCGAGCAAGTGCATCTTGGTCAGCGTCTGCTTCGCATGGCGCTCGAGAATCTGCTGGAACAGGAAACCTTCCGGCAGGTTCATGTCCATCGCCGGAAAGAGATCGCCGTCCGTGTAGACCAGCGTCGTGGGCGGCATCAGCAGGCTGACCGCGGGCTGACGCGCGTCGTCGCGCGCGTAGGCGTAGGCATATTGCGACTCGCGCGTCAGCGACCCGGCCCTGTCGCGCCCAATGGTCACGTGCAATTGCTTGAGCTTGTCGGGCAGCATCGTCGACGCACTTCAACGGTCGTCGTCGGAGAACCGATCCCTGGCCTCGTCCAGCGTCGGCAGGCGTGTGGGGGTCAGTTCGATCTGATAGCCCATCGCGCTCAGGATGTCCAGAAGCGAGCTGACCGACACGTCGTCGCCTCGCTCGAGGCGGTGCAGGATGTCTCGGCTGCGCTTGGACTGCCGAGCCACTGCAGTCGCCGTGGTACCGGTCGCCTTGCGCGCCTGTGCAACCCGGGCGCCCAAATCGGCAAGGGTTCGGATGGGATAACTCGTGTACGACATTCAAGACAATTTACGATATAACGTGCAAATCGTCCAGAATAATAGACAAGCGCCGCTCTAAAGCTGCTCCTCCGGCACCAACGGCCGCAGGAACCACAGCTTGATGCGCTGCCACAGCGTCGAGTCGGGCTCGTTGCGCAGCACGATCTCCTTGTCCTCGTCGTTCGTGATCCACTGCAGCCCGCTGCCGTCGGGCGCCTTGCGCACGCGGTAGGCGCTTTGCAGGCGGTCGATGTCGATGATGCGGGTCAGCTCGCGTGCCAGCGGCGGGCTGTCGATCACGGCGCCGAGCTCGGTGTTGATCGTCGCCGAGCGCGGGTCCAGGTTCATCGAGCCGATGAAGATCTTCTGCTTGTCGAGCACGACCAGCTTCGCGTGCAGCCGGCCCAGCGACTTGCCGAACAGGAACATGCGCTTGTTGTCCTTCAGCCTGGACGAGCTGAGCTCGTACAGGTTGATGCCCATGTCCAGCATCTCGCCGCGATAGGCCGTGTAGCCCAGGTGCACGATGGGCTCGTCGGTCGACGCGAGCGAGTTCGTCAGCACCGTGACCTTCACGCCGCGCCCGCGCAGCTCGCGCAGCAGCTCCATGCCGTGCGTGCCGGGCACGAAATACGGCGACGAGGCGAGCATCTCGGTCTTCGCGGTGCGGATCGCCTCGAACACGTTGTAGGTGACGCTGGTCTCCAGCAGATCGCCGCCGACCGAGCCGTCGAACGGCTTGTCGGGGTGGTCGGCGAACACGTAGGCATCGCCCCAGATCAGCCCGAGCTTGCCGCCGTCCAGGTCGTCGGCTATCGGGCCGTAGCCGAGGATGTCGTTGGGCGGCAGCTCGGCCGGCGGCGGCGTGTAGACCGGGCCGGTCCAATCCTCGAACTTCGCGCGCAGCTGCTCCTTCGTCATGTCGGACTTCGCGATCGCCTCGAGCGGGTAGACCGGCGCACTGTTCCAGTAGCGGTCGAACTGGAACTGCAGCGGCGCCACGATGAAACCGACCGTGAACGCATCGACGTCGACGAAGTTCTCCTTCGCGCTGCGCAGGTAGTACTCGTTCGCGACGTTGCGCCCGCCGATCACCGCCATCGCGCCATCGGCGATGAACAGCTTGTTGTGCATGCGGTGGTTGACGCGGCTCCAGTCGCCGATCGCCGCGATGAAGCGCCCGGTCTGGCCTTGACCGCGCGCGCAGCAGAACGGATTGAACAGCCGCACCTGCACGTTCTTGTGCGCGGCGAACGCGAGGAACAGGTCGTCGTGCCCGCCGGTGTAGAGGTCGTCGATCAGCAGGCGCACGCGCACGCCGCGCTCGGCCGCATCGCGCAGCGCACGCAGCAGCCAGCGGCCGGTCTCGTCGTTCTCGAAGTGGTAGTACTGGACGTCCAGCGAGACTTCGGCACGCCGCGCGAGCTGCACCCGCGTGTCCAGCGAGAACAGCCCGAGCGGCATCAGCCGGAAGCCCGAGAGCTCCGGCGCCGGCGTCGAGCGCTGCGCGATGCCGCCCAGCGTGGTCTTCGGATCGAGCGGGATCGCCTCGCTCGCGATCGCCTCGCGGTCGATGGTCGGCAGCGGCACGGTGCTGCAGGCACCGAGCAGCGCGAGCAGCAGCATGGCCACGACCAGGCGCCACGGTTCGAATGCGGCGCGCGGCCGCCGGGAATCAAGCTGGTTCATCGTGGTCCACTCTTGCCTGTACCGCCTCCGCGAGGACTGCCTCGACACGGCGCCACTTATTCTGCCGCCAAGCCGATGTCGAATCGGCGAACCGCATGGCGCCGGCGAGGGTCGGTCGACGCCGCGCCGCGTTGCTTACACCGCACAATCGCGATCCCTGCCACCGCGCCTTCCCGCTTCCTACGCCTCGCCTGCCGCCATGGACGCATC
>DATEFR010000121.1:0-5830 GCA_035280545.1 Burkholderiaceae bacterium
TTCGCGCCGGCGGTCGCGTACGCGGCCTGCAGGTACGGGTTGCCGCAGTGATGCACGAACGCTTCGTGCAGGCGCGTGTCGGCGCGGCTGTAACGCACCGCATCCTTGGCCTTGCGCGCGGCGGCCATCTCGGCAACCGCCGACTTCAGGTCGCCCAGCGCCGCCGCCTTGTCATGCCGCCACGCCAGCTCGGCCGCGCGCGGCTCCATCACGAAGCGGAACTCGCACAGCGCGACGATGTCGGCCTCGCTGGGCTCGAACACGTAGCTGCCGCGCTGCGGACGGATGCTGACCAGGCCCAACAGCTGCAGCTGGTTCAGCGCTTCGCGCACCGGCGTGCGGCTGACGCCGAACGAGGTGGCGAGTGTCTCCTCCGGAATCATCGCGCCGAGCGCGAACTCGCCGTCGATGATGGCCTCGCGCAAACGCTGCGCCACGATGGTCGCCAGCGATTTCGGTGTCTCGATCTTGAAGCTCGGTGCGCTCAATGCGCGACTCCCAGTGTTGGCACCGCGATTGTCACGGCGCCTCGCGATTCTGCGTCCGCCACCCGGGATTGTACTAGTGTGCCTTAGTACCTTACATACAAGACAATCCCATCCAACGCACCGCGACCGCCGCCGCATGAACGCCACCACCGCCGACGACATCACCCCGCAGGCCCTGCTCGACCTGCAGCGCGAGCTGGGCGCCCAAACCGTGCTGATCGGCGCGGACGTTCCCGAGCGCAACGCCAAGGACTGGAGCACCCAACCGCCCCAACGCCCACTCGCGGTCGTGCGCCCGGTCGACGCGCAAGGCGTGGCGGCCACGATGCGCGCCTGCCGCGCGGCCGGCCTGCCGGTGGTGCCGCAAGGCGGGTTGACCGGGCTGTGCGGCGGCGCGCGGCCCGAGCCCGGCTGGGTCGCGCTGTCGCTCGAGCGCCTGGTCGGCATCGAGGAGGTCGACACCGCCGGCGCGACGATGACGGTGCGCGCCGGTACGCCGCTCGAAACGGTGCAGCGCGCCGCCGATGAGGCCGGCTTCCTGTTCGCGCTGGACCTGGGCTCGCGCGGCTCGTGCGCGATCGGCGGCAATCTGTCGACCAATGCCGGCGGCAACCGCGTGATCCGCTACGGCATGGCGCGCGAGCTCGTGCTGGGCCTCGAGGTCGTGCTGCCCGACGGCACGATCGTCAGCAGCCTGAACAAGATGCTGAAGAACAACGCAGGCTACGACCTGAAGCAGCTTTTCATCGGCAGCGAGGGCACGCTGGGCATCATCACGCGCATCGTGCTGCGCCTGCACCCCAAGCCGGGCTGCACGATGGCGGCGCTGTGCGCCCTGCCCGACTATGCCTCGGTCGTGTCGCTGCTCGGTGCGGCACGCCGCGGCCTCGGCCCGCTGCTGTCGGCATTCGAGGTGATGTGGCCGGACTATTGGCAGGTCGTCACCGAGCGTGTCGGCGTGCGCAGCCCGCTTCCGGGTGCGCACGGCTTCTATGTGCTGGTCGAGGCGCAGGGCACCGACGAGGCACTCGACGGCCCGCGTTTCGAGCGCTGGCTCGAGGCACTGCTGGAGCGCGGCGAGCTGAGCGACGCCGCGGTCGCGCGCTCGCTGGCCGACACGCAGTCGTTCTGGGCGCTGCGCGATGCCTGCGCCGAGTTCTTCCAGGTGCTGGGCGCGCACGTCTCGTACGACGTCGGCCTCGCGGTGAAGGACATGCACGCCTATGCATCGCGCTGCAAGGCCGCACTCGCCGACCGCATCCCGGGCTGCGAGAGCGTCTACTACGGCCACATCGGCGACGGCAACCTGCACCTGGTCAGCTGGGTGCCGGGCCTGGGCATCGAGCAACAGCCCAAGGACGCGATGGACGAGGTCATCTACGGCCTGGTGCGCGAATTCGGCGGCACGGTGTCGGCCGAGCACGGCATCGGCACCGTGAAGAAGCGCTGGCTGGGGCACGCCCGCTCGCCCGAGGAGATCGCGCTGATGAAAACGCTGAAGGCCGCACTCGACCCGCAGGGCCTGCTCAACCCGGGCAAGATCCTATGAGCGCCGTGATCTCGCCGACCGACGAGAAGCGCAGCCGCGCGCGCCCCGCCGACTGGGCCTTCAAGGCGATCGAGGCGGTGCTCGCGGCTTTGCTGCTGGGCATGGTCGTGATGGTGTTCGGCAATGTCGTGCTGCGCTACGTCTTCAACTCCGGCATCGTCGTGTCGGAGGAGCTGTCGCGCTTCTTCTTCGTCTGGCTGACCTTCATCGGCGCGATCCTCGCGATGCGCGACGGCACGCACCTGGGCATGGACAACGTCGTCTCGAAGCTGTCGCGGCGCGGCAAGCTGGTGTGCCTGACGCTGTGCCAGCTGATGATCCTCGTCTGCTGCGCGATGCTGTTCTGGGGCACCTGGCGCCAGCACGAGGTCAACGCCACGACGATGGCGCCGGTGACCGGCTTGTCGATGATCTGGGTGTTCGGCATCGGCTACCTGACGAGCCTGTGCATCGCCGTGCATGCGCTGCACACGCTGTGGCGCATCGCCAGCGGCCGCATCGAGGACCGCGAGCTGATCGCGATCAGCGAGTCCGAGGAAGCGCCGCACGGCGCGACGGAGACCGCACGATGACCATTGCCGTCTTCACCGTCTCGCTGCTCGGCTCGATGGCGCTGGGCCTGCCGATCGCGTTCGCGCTGCTGATCTGCGGCGCCGCGCTGATGATCGCGCAGGGCCAGGTCGACACGACCATCCTCTCGCAGAAGCTGCTCGAGGGCGCCGACAGCTTTCCGCTGCTCGCGATCCCGTTCTTCATGCTCGCCGGCGAGCTGATGAACGCCGGCGGCATCTCCAAGCGCATCGTCAACTTCGCGCTCGCATGGGTCGGCCACATTCGCGGCGGCCTCGGGCTGGTCGCGATCTTCGCATCGGTCGTGATGGCGGCGATTTCGGGCAGCGCGGCGGCCGACACCGCGGCCATCGGCGCGCTGCTGATCCCGATGATGCGCCGCGCCGGCTACGACGTGCCGCGCGCCTCGGGGCTGATCGCCGCCGGCGGCGTGATCGCACCGGTGATCCCGCCGTCGATCGGGATGATCGTGTTCGGCGTGATCGCGAACGTGTCGATCGGCAAGCTGTTCCTCGCCGGCGTGTTCCCCGGCCTGCTGATGGGCCTGTCGCTGTTCGTCGCGTGGACCTGGGTCGCGCGCCGCGACAAGGTCACGGTGCTGCCGCGCCAGAGCCTGGGCGAGCGCGTGAAAGCCGGCGTCGACGGCGTGTGGGCGCTGCTGATGCCGGCCGGCATCATCGGCGGCCTGAAGTTCGGCATCTTCACGCCGACCGAAGCCGGCGTCGCGGCCTGCGTCTACGCGTTCGTGATCGGCGCCTTCGTCTACCGCGAGCTGCCGCTGCGCGCGCTGTACCCGCTGCTGGTGTCGGCGGCGAAGAGCACGGCGGTGGTGGTGTTCCTGATCGCCGCGGCGCTGGTGTCCGGCTGGCTGATCACGACGTCCGACGTGCCGAACCAGGTCGCCGCGATGCTCAAGCCGTTCATGGACAGCCCGACGCTGCTGATGTTCGTGATCATGCTGCTGGTCGTGATCGTCGGCACCGCGCTCGACTTCGCGCCGACGCTGATGATCTTGACGCCCGTGCTGATGCCCATCGTCAAGCAGGCCGGCATCGACCCGGTGTACTTCGGCGTGCTGTTCATCATGAACAACGCGATCGGCCTGATCACGCCGCCGGTGGGCATCGTGCTCAACGTGATCTGCGGCATCTCGAAGATTTCGATGAGCGAGCTCATGAAGGGCCTGTGGCCTTTCCTCTGGGCCGAGTTGGCGGTGCTGTTGCTGCTGGTGCTGTTCCCCTCGCTGGTGCTGGTGCCGCTGAAGTGGTTGTCCTGATGTGGATGGAGACAAAGACATGACCGTGATGAAGAGATCCTTCGCCGCCCTCGCCGTTGCCATGCTCGCCGCCGGCAGCGCGCAGGCGCAGTTCCAGGAGCGCACGCTGCGCGTCTCCAACGGCGTCAGCAGGGACCACCCGATGGGCAACGGCCTCGCGAAGATGACCGAGTGCACGACGGCGAAATCGGGCGGCAAGCTGAAGATCCAGGCGTACTGGGACGGCGCGCTCGGCAACGACCTGACCGCCACGCAGCAGGTGCGCACCGGCTCGCTCGAGATGGTGCTGACGTCCACGGCGCCGCTGACCAGCATCGTGCCGGCACTCGGCGTGTTCGACCTGCCGTTCCTGTTCAATAACGAGAAGGAAGCCGATCAGGTGCTCGACGGCAAGGCCGGCGACTGGTTCGCCGCGAAGCTGCCGACTGTCGGCGCGGTCAACCTCGCGTGGTGGGAGAACGGCTTTCGCCACACGACCAACTCGAAGCGCCCGATCACGAAGGTCGAGGACTTCGATGGCGTGAAGATGCGCGTGATGCAGAACAACATCTTCATCGACACCTTCAAGACGCTGGGCAGCAATGCGGTGCCGATGGCCTTCTCCGAGGTCTACTCGGCGCTGGAGACGAAGACGGTCGACGGCCAGGAGAACCCGTTCACCAACATCGAGAACATGAAGTTCTACGAGGTGCAGAAGTACCTGACCTTGACCAAGCACGCGTACAGCCCGACGCTGGTGCTGATCTCGAAGAAGACCTGGGACACCCTCTCGCCGCAGGAGCAGGCCACGCTGAAGGAATGCGCGATCGTCGGCCGCGACGAGCAGCGCCGCGTGAACCGCGAGAAGTCGGCGCAGAGCGTCGCGTTCCTGAAGGGCAAGGGCATGCAGGTCAACGAGATCAGCCCGGCCGAGATGCAGCGCATCCGCGACAAGTCCAAGGTGATCTACGAGCGCCACGCGAAGGAGATCGGCGACGAGCCGATCAACCTCGTCAACGCCGAGCTCAAGCGCATCCGCGGGCTGTGAGCGAGCCGCTGGTCGTCGCGATCACCGGTGCCGGTCGCGGCATCGGCCGTGGGCTGGCGTGGGCCTTCGCTCGAAGCGGTGCGCGCGTGTTCGTGTCCGATGTCGACTCGAGCAGCGCGGCCGCCGTGGCCGACGAGCTGCGCGCCGCGGGCGCACAAGCGGCGGCCGCGCGGACCGACATCACCCGCGCCGATGACTGCGCCGCATTGGCGGCCCAGGCCGCGAGCCGCTTCGGGCGGCTCGACGTGATGGTCTGCAACGCCGGCATCATGCAGCTCAAGCCGCTGCTGGAGCAGGACGCCGACGACTGGAACCGGATGCTGTCGGTCAACGTCACCGGCAGCTTCCTGACGCTGCAGGCCGCGGCCCGGCAGATGCTGGAGCAGCCGCCGCTGGCGCCGGACCGGCCGCGCGGCAAGATCATCACGATCGCATCGATCGCCGGGCGCAGCGGCGCCGGGCCCATCGCGCCGCTGATCGCGCCGTACCGCGCGAGCAAGGCGGCGCTGATCAGCCTCACCCAGTCGGCCGCGATCGCGTTCGCGCCGCAGATCACCGTGAACGCGATCTGCCCGGGCCTGGTCGACACCGAAATGTGGCAGCGCATGGACCGCGACTGGACCGCACTGCAAGGCCTCGCGCAGGGCGAAGCCTGGCGGCAGCGCGTCGCCAGCGTGCCGATGGGCCGCGCGCAGCAGCCCGACGACGTCGCCGGCCTCGCGCTCTATCTCGCATCGCCGGCGGCGGACTACATGACGGGCCAGTCGATCAACATCGACGGCGGCCTGATGATGAACTGATGATGAAGCGCGATTGCTCTTTCCTGGCCTCCGACCGCGCGAGCCGAGGGCGTCGGGTGACCGGCTCCGTTCATGTCCCCCGGCCTTGGCCTGCGGCCAAGGCCTCCTCCTTTACTTCAC
>DATEFR010000122.1:0-6169 GCA_035280545.1 Burkholderiaceae bacterium
GGCCCAGGCGCTCGCGCAGGCCTACATGCCGTACAAGTACACGCTGAACCGGATCTCCACCGACATGGCGCACCCGTGGCTGATCGGCTACCGGCACCCGATCTTCTGGACCGACTGGTGGCAGTACGTCGACATCGACGAATCGCTGCGCGTGGCGCATTGAACACTTGAAGCGCGATCCCATGAAAACGTTCGCTGCAACCCTGCTGCTGGCCGTGGCCGCATCGGCGGCACATGTCGGTGCGCAGGCGCAGCCCAAGGTGCTGCGCTATGCCTTCGAGGTCGCCGAGACCAGCCTCGACCCGGCCAAGATCAACGACCTGTACTCGCGCACGCTGACGCCGCACATCTACGAGGCGCTGTACACCTACGATCACCTGGCGCGGCCGGTCAAGATCAAGCCGTTGACGGCCGACGGCATGCCGCAGCATTCCGACGACTATCGCGTCTGGACCGTCAGGATCAAGCCCGGCATCTACTTTGCCGATGACCCCGCCTTCAAGGGCAAGAAGCGCGAGCTGGTCGCGCAGGACTACGTCTACAGCTTCAAGCGCTTCGCCGACCCGGCCAACAAGAGCCCGAACTGGGGCGGATTCGAAGTCGAGGGGTTCCCCGGGCTGAACGAGTTGCGCGCCGACGCGCTGCGGAACAACAAGCCGTTCGACTACGACCGCGAGATCGAGGGCATACGCGCGCTCGACCGCTACACGATCCGCTTCACGGTGAAGGAGCCGCGCCCGCGGTTCATCCAGTTCATCGCCGGCAGCGAGCTGGTCGGCGCGGTCGCGCGCGACGTGATCGAGTTCTACGGCGATAAGGCCGAGCAGCATCCGGTCGGCACGGGGCCGTTCAAGCTCGCGCAGTGGCGGCGCAGCTCGCGGCTCGTGTTCGAGCGCAATCCCGATTTCCGCGAGATCTTCTACGACGCCGAGCCGGCCGCCGACGACGCCGAGGGCCAGGCGCTGCTCGCGCGCTTCAAGGGCCGCCGGCTGCCGATGGTCGACCAGGTCGAAATCTCGATCATCGAGGAGGAGCAGCCGCGCTGGCTGTCGTTCGTCAACGGCGAGGCCGATCTGGCCTATCGCGTCGGCTACCAGTTCGCGCCGCAGGCGATGCCCAACGGCAAGGTTGCACCCAACCTGGCCAAGCGCGGCATCCGCGGCTACCCGATCGTCGAGACCGCGACGAACTTCTACTACTTCAACATGGAAGACCCGATCGTCGGCGGCTACACGCCCGACAAGGTCGCGCTGCGCCGGGCGATCGGCCTGGGCATGGACACGCGCAACCTGATCGACTATGCCTACAGCGGGCTGGGCAAGATCGCGCAGACGCCTGTCCTGCCGCACACGAACGCCTACGACCCGAAGCTGAAGACCGAATTCAGCGACTACGACCCGGCCAGGGCACGCGCCCTGCTCGACCTCTACGGCTACCGGGATCGCGACGGCGACGGCTGGCGCGAGATGCCCGACGGCTCGCCGCTGCTGCTGAGGGTCAACACCCAGTCCCAGGCGCGCGACCGCAAGATCGCCGAAGTGCTGACGAAGAATCTGAAAGTGCTCGGCATCCGCCACGAGATGGTCGTGGCGCAATGGCCCGAGAACCTGAAGGCGGCGCGCGCCGGCAAGCTCCAGGTCTGGTCGCTCGCGCTGTCGGCCGCGGCGCCCGATGCTGTGGGCACGTTCGCGCGCTACGACAGCCGCCAGATCGGGGGCCAGAACCTGGCGCGCTTCAACCGGCCGGAGTTCGATGTGCTCTACGCCAAGCTGCAAACGCTGCCCGACGGGCCCGAGCGCAGCGCGGTGTTCCGCGAAGCCGAACTGCTGTCGCTTGCCTACATGCCCTACAAGCTCACGCTGAACCGGCTGTCGATCGACATGACGCAGCCGCAACTGGTCGGCTACCGGCGCACGGTGTTCTGGAACGACTGGTGGCAGTACGTCGACATCGACAACTCGCTGCGCCAGCCACGTTGAGAGCGATGAGGATCATGAAGATCGTCGGCGTGCTGGTTCTGGCCGCTGCGTGGTTCGTGTCCGCGACGGCGCTTGCGCAGGATGCGCCGCCGAAGAAGGTGCTGCGCTACGCCTTCGAGATCGCCGAGTCCAGCCTGGACCCGGCGAAGGTCAACGACCTGTATTCGCGCTCGCTGATCCCGCACATCCACGAGGGGCTGCTGACGTACGACCACCTGGCGCGCCCGGTCAAGATCAAGCCGCTGACCGCGGAAAGCCTGCCCCAGCATTCGGACGACTACCGGGTCTGGACGATCAAGGTCAGACCCGGCATCTACTTCGCCGACGATCCCGCGTTCAAGGGCAGGAAGCGCGAGCTGGTCGCGCAGGACTATGTCTATTCCTTCAAGCGCTTTGCCGACCCGGCGAACAAGAGCCCGGTCTGGACCAGCCTCGAGACCGAGCGGCTGGTCGGCCTCAAGGAGCTGCGCGACGAGGCACTGAAGAACAAGAAGCCGTTCGACTACGATCGCGAAATCGATGGTGTTCGGGCGCTCGATCGCTACACGCTGCGCTTCACGCTGGCCGAGTCGCGCCCGCGCTTCCACGAGAACCTCGCGAGCGGAGATTCGTTCGGCGCGGTCGCGCGCGAGGTGGTCGAGTTCTACGGCGACCAGGCCGAGGCGCATCCGGTCGGCACCGGGCCGTTCAAGCTCGCGCAGTGGCGGCGCAGCTCGTTCCTGGCGTTCGAGCGCAACCCGGACTTCCGCGAGATGGTCTACGAGGCCGAGCCCGCGCCCGACGACAAGGAAGGCCAGGCGATCCTGGCGAAGCTCAAGGGGCGTCGCCTGCCGATGGTCGACCGGGTCGAGATCTCGATCATCGAAGAAGAACAGCCGCGCTGGCTGGCGTTCGTCAACGGCGAGGCCGATGTGGCCTACCGCGTCGGCTTCCAGTTCGCGCCGCAAGCGATGCCCAACGGCAAGGTCGCGCCCAACCTCGCGAAGAAGGGCATCCACGGCTACCCGGTCGTCGAGTCGGCCGGGTACTACTACTACTTCAACATGGAGGACCCGGTCGTCGGCGGCTACACGGCGGACAAGGTCGCGCTGCGCCGCGCGATCGGCCTGGGCTTGGACACGCGGAACATCATCGACTACGCGTTCAACGGGCTGGGTGCGCTGTCGCAGGGGCCGGCGCTGCCGTACACCAGCGCCTACGACCCGACGCTGAAAACCGAGTTCAGCGACTACGACCCGGCGCGGGCGCGGGCCTTGCTCGATTTGTACGGCTACCAGGACCGCGACGGCGACGGCTGGCGCGAGCAGCCCGACGGCTCGCCGCTGGTGCTGAACGTCGCGACCGTGCCGGTGCAGCGCGAGCGCCGGCTCGCCGAGGTGCTGATCAAGAACATGAAGATGCTCGGGCTGCAGGTGCAACTGAAGGTCGCGCAGTGGCCGGAGAACCTGAAGGCCGCACGCGCCGGCAAGCTGCAGATGTGGTGGCTGGGCGGCTCGTCGTCGCAGCCCGATTCGTCCGGCGCGTTCGCGCGGCTGGACAGCCGCCAGGCCGGCGGGCAGAACTTCTCGCGCGTGAAGCTGCCGTCGCTGGACGCCCTCTACGACCGGCTGCAGATGCTGCCCGACGGGCCCGAGCGCATCGCGACGTTTCGCGAGGCCGAGCGCATCGCGCTGGCCTACATGCCGTACAAGTTCACGATGACGCGAACCTCGCTGGACATGACGCAGCCGCAGGTGATCGGCTACCGGCGCACGATCTTCTGGAAGGACTGGTGGCAGTACGTGGACATCGACGAGTCGCTGCGCCGGCGATGAGGTATTCGGCGTGATGGATAGGCGACGTTTCTCGGCCGCGCTGCTTGGCAGTGCTGCACATCCGACCTGGGCCGTTGCGGCCGAGGGGGTCCGTGACGACAAGCATGTGTCGGGCAATTTCGTCCGAGTGCCGTTCGAAGCCGCGGAGACCGGCTTTGACCCGTGCAAGGTCGGCGACCTGTATTCGAACCGGGTCAACGCGCACATCTTCGAGGCGCTCTACCGCTACGACCCACTGGCCGTTCCGGTGAAGATCAAGCCGCTGACCGCACTGGCACTACCCGAGGTCTCGCCCGATTTCCGTGCGTGGACGATCACGGTGCAGCGTGGCATCTACTTCGCCGACGATCCGATCTTCAAGGGCAAGCGCGAGCTGGTCGCCGAAGACTACGTCTACTCGATCAAGCGCTTTTTCGATCCGGCCAACAAGAGTCCGGCCTACGCGAGTTTCGAGGATGAAGGTATCGTCGGGCTGAGCGAGCTGCGCGAGCGCAGCTTGCGCGACAAGCGCCCGTTCGACTACGACACCACCGTCGAGGGAGTGCGTGCGCTGGATCGCTACACGCTGCAAATTCGCCTGAAGGCGCCGCGGCCGCGGTTCCTGCTCACGCTGTGCAGTTCGGCGACGATGGGCGCTGTGGCGCGCGAGGTGATCGAAGGCTATGCCGACAGCGTGTCGCATCCGGTTGGCACGGGTCCGTATCGGCTCAAGGAATGGCGGCGCAGCTCGCGCATCGTGCTCGAGCGCAATCCGGGCTACCGGCCAGTGTTTTACGACGCCGAGCCGAGTTCCGACGACGTGCAGGGTCAGGCTTGGCTTGCTCGCTTCAAAGGGCGGCGGCTGCCGTTCAACGATGGCGTGGAAATTGCGGTGATCGACGAAGGCCAGCCGCGCTGGCTGTCGTTCCTGAATGGACAAGTCGACTTCGTCCGCGTTCCGCCGGAGTTCTCGACCTATGCGATGCCGAACGGGCAGCTCGCGCCAGCGCTTGCCAAGCGCGGTGTCAACGCACGCCGTTATGTGAACAGCGACTTCACGATGTCGTGGTTCAACATGGAGGATCCCATCGTGGGGGGCTATACGCCGGAAAAGGTCGCGCTACGCCGTGCGGTGAGCCTCGCGTACAACATCGAGCGCGAGATTCATGACGCCAGGCGCGGGTCGGCGGTGCGCGCGCAAGCCCCCATGGCGCCCGAAACCTTCGGCTACGACCCACACTATCGCAGCGAAAACAGTTCGTATGATCCGGCGCGCGCAAAGGCGCTGCTCGACATCTATGGCTACGTCGATCGCGACGGCGACGGTTGGCGAGAATTGCCGGATGGTCGGCCCTTCGTACTGCAGATGGCGACCCAAGCGTCGTACTTCGAACGGCAACTCGATGAGGTCTGGCAGAAAAGCCTCGCGGCCATCGGCGTGCGCATCAAGTTCAACACGGCGCAATGGCCCGAGAACATGAAGGCTGCGCGCGCTGGGAAGCTGCAGATGTGGGGTTTGGGCTCGACTGCGGCCCAGCCCGATGCACAAGGCGCGTTGGAATACATGTATGGTCCATCGGTTGGCAGTGCCAATCTCGCGCGTTTCAAGCTGCCTGCGTTCGATGCCATATTCGACCGCATCTCGGCGCTGCCAAACGGCCCCGAGCGCGCAGCGCTCTTCATCGAAGCCAGCAAGCTCGTGGCGGCCTACATGCCGTACCGCGTTCATGTCCATCGGGTCTACAACGACCTGAGTCATCCGTGGATCACCGGATTCCGCCAGACCTTCTTCCGTAACGAAATCTGGCAGTACATCGAGGTCGATGCCGAGCTGCGCGACCGCCTGACCGGAGCCTGAAGACGATGCCCCTGCCCGAACCGCAGATCGCCCGCTACCTGCGCTTCCTGCGCGACACCCGCGGCCTCGCGTTCGACGCCCGCACACCCGAGGGCTACGACCGGCTGTGGCGCTGGTCGGTCGCCGACCTGCGCGCGTTCTGGGGCTCGATCTGGGACTACTTCGGCATCCAGTCGCCGACCCCGTTCGACGCCGTGCTGGCCGACGACGCGCGCATGCCCGGCACGGTCTGGTTCCGCGGGGCGCAGGTCAACTACGCGCAGCATGCGCTGTCCCATGCGGACGCAGCGCACGCAGCCGGCCATCCTGCGATCCTGTTCCAGAACGAAGCGCTCTACGAGCGCGGCGAGGTCGAGCGCGTCGATTGGCCGGTGCTGCGCTCGCGCGTCGCCGCGCTTGCGGATGCGCTGTCGCGCATGGGCGTGCAGCCGGGCGACCGGGTCTGCGCGTACCTGCCGAACGCGCCGCAGACCGTCGTCGCGTTCCTCGCGGTGGCGAGCCTGGGCGCGATCTGGTCGGTGTGCTCGCCCGACATGGGG
>DATEFR010000123.1:0-5986 GCA_035280545.1 Burkholderiaceae bacterium
TCGCGGCCGGCTTCGGCGGGCTGAAGAACGACGGGTGACCGTTGTACTTCTGCCAGGCGTCCCAGATCAGGAACAGCGACATCGAGAAAACCACCCACAGCAGGGTGCGACGTATATCGGTCATGGGGAGGTCCGGTCCGAGGTGGAGGGCGGCGTAGAGGCGTGGCGATCGCCGCTCAGCAGGCGTCTGAAAAAACGGGGTGGCTGCTCCGGCACCGGGTCATGGCCACCCGGGCACCAGGGTCCGCAGCGCAACAGGCGATGCGCCGTCATGTAAGTACCCACTGCCGCGCCATGCTTTTCGAGCGCTTGCAGCGAGTAGGCCGAGCAGGTGGGCTCGAAGCGGCACGCACTGCCCAGCCAAGGGCTGAGGAAGTAGCGATAGGCGCGGACCAGCGTCATCAGCACGCGGGCGGGCAGGCGCGTGATGCCGTGCCGCGTGGACGGGAGCAGCGTGGTCTGCATCGTCATCGGCGCGCCGCCGCGTCGAACAGCGCGTCGAGCTCGGCGCGGGCCGCGCGCTTGAGCGGCTCCGACGCCGCGCTGGCGAACTGCGCACGATCGAACGGCGCACGCAACCGCACCACCCACAGGCCCGGTGCCAGCGCCGCCGCATGGCGTTGCGCCGCGCTGCGGATCTGCCGCTTGAGCAGCGTACGGGTCACCGCACGGCGGGCGTGACGCTTGGGAACGACCATACCCAGCCAGAGCCTGTCGGGCAGGGCTGCAGGCAGGTCCGGCGCCCAGGCAGGTACCGCCTGGGACAAGTCATCCACAGGCCTGGCCGATTCTGGTGCAGGGGCTGTTGACAAGTTGCGCGCAACCGCCGCACGGTCGGCACCACGGCGCGCACGCGCGCTCAGGCTCGGACGATCGGGCAGGTGATGCACGGCAAAGTGCTGTGTCTGGCTCCGGCTGCGCGTGCGCAGCACGCGCTCGAAATCGGCGGCTTGCGCGAGGGTCTGCAGCCGACCGGCTGCCAGGCACCTCGCCGTAGGCTCGGTCACGGACTGGCTCGGCGGGGTCGCCGGCTCCGTGCCGGGGCCGATGGCGATGTCGAATGCGCCGGGTCCGACGGACGTCGTCAGACAGCCAGGCGCTTGCGGCCCTTGGCGCGGCGCGCATTGATGACCGCGCGGCCGCCGCGCGTCTTCATGCGGACCAGGAAGCCGTGGGTGCGGGCACGACGAACTTTCGAAGCTTGGTAGGTGCGTTTCATGATTGGATCCAGTCAGGGAAGATGGCTGGGCTCAGCACGAGTTAAGCAATTCAGGTAAGCCGCCGCGGTCTTCGGGAAACCCACTATTACAGCAAAAAGCCCCTTCCCAGTCAATGAGTTACACCGCGCAGCGGCACTTTGCAGGGCCATTGACGGCCGGATCGAAACTGTGGATAACCGCGCCTTCGCACGTACGAGCAACGTACAATCCTGCGGCTCCGAGAAGAACTTTTCCACAATGAGCGTCGACCTGTGGCGGCGCGGCTGCGAGCGTCTGGCAGCCGAATTGCCCGAGCAACAATTCAACACCTGGATACGTCCGCTGCCCGCGGCCGAGGTCGCCGAGCACGGCGAAACCGGCACGGTGGTCACGGTTCGTGTGCCGAACCGCTTCAAGCTCGACTGGATCCGCAACCAGTACGCCGGCCGGATCGAAACCGTGCTCAGCGAGATCGCCGGCAAGCCGGTGCGCCTGGACGTGACGCTGGCCAGCCGCGACACGGCGGCCAACAGCAGCAACGTCGTCGCCACGAGCCGCCCCGTGCTGAACGGCGGCGCCAGCCATATCACCGCGGCGCTCAACAGCAGTTTGTCCGGTGGCAGCACATCCGAGGCGATCGCCGCGCGCGTGCAGGCCAGCGCGTCCGAAGCGCCGTCGCGTTCGCGCCTGAACCCCGGGCTGACCTTCGACAACCTGGTGCCCGGCCGTGCGAATCAGATGGCACGCACCGCCGCGCTGCATGTGGCCGGCGCGCCGGGGCAGATGTACAACCCGCTGTTCATCTACGGCGGGGTCGGCCTGGGCAAGACGCACCTGATCCACGCGGTCGGCAACGCGCTCTTGGCCGACAAGCCCGACGCCCGCATCCTGTACCTGCACGCCGAGGCCTTCATCACCGACGTGGTGAAGAACTACCAGCGCAAGACTTTCGACGAGCTGAAGGCCAAGTACCACCAGCTCGACCTGCTGCTGATCGACGACGTACAGTTCTTCGCCGGCAAGGAGCGCACGCAGGAAGAGTTCTTCAACGCGTTCGAGGCGCTGCTCGCCAAGCGCGCGCACATCATCATGACCAGCGACACCTACCCCAAGGGCCTGGTCGACATCGACGAACGGCTGACTTCGCGCTTCGACGCCGGGCTCACGGTCGCGATCGAGCCGCCCGAGCTCGAGATGCGCGTCGCGATCCTGATGCGCAAGGCCGAGCTCGAAGCGACGCAGATGCCCGAGGACGTCGCCTTCTTCGTCGCGAAAAACGTGCGCGCAAACGTTCGCGAGCTCGAGGGCGCATTGCGCAAGATCCTCGCGTACGCGCGCTTTTCGCACAAGGACATCAACATCGCGCTGGCGCGCGAGGCGCTGAAGGATCTGCTGTCGATCCAGAACCGGCAGATCGGCGTCGAGAACATCCAGAAGACGGTGGCCGACTTCTACAAGATCAAGGTCGCCGACATGTACAGCAAGAAGCGCCCGGCCTCGATCGCGCGGCCGCGCCAGATCGCGATGTACCTCGCAAAAGACATGACGCAGAAGAGCCTGCCCGAGATCGGCGAGCTGTTCGGCGGCCGCGACCACACGACCGTGCTGCACGCAGTCCGCAAGATCGCCGCCGAACGGCAGAAGAACACCGAGCTCAACCAGCAGCTGCACGTGCTCGAACAGACCCTCAAAGGCTGACGGATGTCAAGCGACAACTCTGGGGACAAGTTTCGAACACCTGCCCGGATTTCCACAGCGAAACGCCTGCCGCCGAAGTTGTTGGGGTTCGGCGCACTCCCAATCCAGCCCGCCGACCCCAAGGTTTTTGGGCGCCTAAGTGGCTGATGGAAAAGGCGAAAATAGCGTTGTCCACAAACGCCCCCGGTCCCTACTACAACGACCAAGTTGAGAGGTTCAAATGATTGTCTTGAAGACAGCACAAGAAAAATTTCTGGCCGCGCTGCAAGCCGTGGCGGGCATCGTCGAGCGGCGGCATACGCTGCCCATCCTCGCGAACGTGTTGATCCGCAAGACCGGACCTGAACTCGAATTCACGACCAGCGACCTGGAAATCCAGGTGCGCACCAGCGCGGAGCTGGGCGGCGATGCCGGCAACTTCGCGACCACGGTCGGTGCGCGCAAGCTGATCGACATCCTGCGCTCGATGCCGGCCGACCAGACGGTCACGCTCTCGGCCGCACAGAACAAGCTGACCTTGCAGGGCGGCAAGAGCCGCTTCACCTTGCAGACCCTGCCGAGCGACGACTTTCCTCTGGTGCAGGAGGCCGCCGACTTCGGCCCGATGTTCAGCGTGCCGCAGAAGGCGCTGAAAGGGCTGATCAACCAGGTGCATTTCGCGATGGCGGTGCACGACATCCGCTACTACCTGAACGGCATCCTGTTCGTCGCCGAGGGCAAGAACCTGACGCTGGTCGCAACCGACGGCCACCGCCTCGCGCTGGCGCAGGCGACGCTGGACGTCGATATTCCGAAGCAGGAGGTGATCCTGCCGCGCAAGACCGTACTCGAGCTGCAGCGCCTGCTGAAGGACGAGGACACGCCGATCGAGATGCGCTTCGCCGGCAACCAGGCCAAGTTCGTGTTCTCGGGCATGGAGTTCGTCACCAAGCTGGTCGAAGGCAAGTTCCCCGACTACAACCGCGTGATCCCGAAGAACCACAAGAACCACGTCACGCTGGGCCGCGCGCCGCTGCTCGCCAGCCTGCAGCGCGCCGCGATCCTGACCAGCGAGAAGTTCAAGGGCGTGCGCGTCAACATCGAGCCGGGCACCTTGCGCATCGCGTCGAGCAACGCCGAGCAGGAAGAAGCGAAGGAAGAGCTCGAGGTCGACTACGGCGGCGACGCGATCGAGATCGGCTTCAACGTGACCTACCTGATCGACGCGCTCTCGAACATGAGCGTCGAGATGATCAAGATGGAACTGCAGGACACCAATTCCAGCGCGTTGATCACCGTGCCCGAGCAGAGTGGGTTCAAGTACGTTGTGATGCCGATGCGTATCTAGCCGCCTGGACGGCGGCCGATCCGCATTTTGCGGTGCCCTGGGCACCCCCCTGCCCCCCGCCGAGCGGGGGGTTCTAGTCAGATTGACGCCCAGGCCCTCCCGGGCCTTCTATGCAGCAGCTATGAGCGAATCACAAAGTCCCGATCCCAAGCCCGTCGATTCCGGCTACGGCGAAGGCAGCATCCAGATCCTCGAAGGGCTGGAGGCGGTGCGCAAGCGCCCGGGCATGTACATCGGCGACACCTCCGACGGCACCGGCCTGCATCACCTGGTGTTCGAGGTCGTCGACAACTCGATCGACGAGGCGCTGGCCGGCTATTGCGACGACATCGTCGTCACCATCCACACCGACAACTCGATCTCGGTGATCGACAACGGCCGCGGCATCCCGACCGGCGTGAAGATGGACGACAAGCACGAGCCCAAGCGCAGTGCCGCCGAGATTGCGCTGACCGAGCTGCATGCCGGCGGCAAGTTCAACCAGAACAGCTACAAGGTGTCGGGCGGCTTGCACGGGGTCGGCGTGTCGTGCGTCAACGGCCTGAGCAAATGGCTGCGCCTGACGGTGCGGCGCGACGGCCATTCGCACTTCCTGGAGTTCAAGCAGGGCGTGCCGCAGGACCGCCTGATCGAGCAGCGCAACGGTGTCGACATCTCGCCGATGAAGATCATCGGCGATACCGAGAAGCGCGGCACCGAGGTCCACTTCCTGCCCGATCTCGAGATCTTCTCGAACATCGACTTCCACTACGAGATCCTCAGCAAGCGGTTGCGCGAGCTGAGCTTCCTGAACAACGGCGTGAAGATCCGCCTGGTCGACGAGCGCAACGCGAAGGAAGACAACTTCGCGTACGCCGGCGGCGTCAAGGGTTTTGTCGAGTTCATCAACCAGGGCAAGAAGGTCCTGCACCCGAACATCTTCCATGCGCTGGGCGAGCGAGCGAGCGAGCAGAACACGACGATAGGCGTCGAGGTCGCGATGCAGTGGAACGACAGCTACGGCGAGTCGGTGCTGTGCTTCACGAACAACATCCCGCAGCGCGACGGCGGCACGCACCTGACCGGCCTGCGCGCCGCGATGACTCGCGTGATCAACAAGTACATCGAGGACAACGAGCTCGCGAAGAAGGCCAAGGTCGAGGTCACCGGCGACGACATGCGCGAAGGCCTGTGCTGCGTGCTGAGCGTGAAGGTGCCCGAGCCGAAGTTCTCGAGCCAGACCAAGGACAAGCTGGTCTCCAGCGAAGTGCGCGGCCCGGTCGAGGAAGTGGTCAGCAAGACGCTGACCGACTATCTCGAAGAGAACCCGCTGGATGCCAAGACCATCTGCGGCAAGATCGTCGAGGCCGCGCGGGCCCGCGAGGCCGCGCGCAAGGCGCGCGAGATGACGCGCCGCAAGGGTGTGCTCGACGGCATGGGCCTGCCCGGCAAGCTCGCCGACTGCCAGGAGAAGGACCCGGCGCTGTGCGAGATCTACATCGTCGAGGGCGACTCCGCAGGCGGCAGCGCGAAGCAGGGCCGCGACCGCAAGTTCCAGGCGATCCTGCCGCTGCGCGGCAAGATCCTGAACGTCGAGAAGGCGCGCTACGAGAAGCTGCTGACCAGCAACGAGATCCTGACGCTGATCACGGCGCTGGGCACCGGCATCGGCAAGGGCATGGGCGGCGACGACTTCAACCCCGACAAGCTGCGCTACCACCGCATCATCATCATGACCGACGCGGACGTCGACGGCGCGCACATCCGCACGCTGCTGCTGACG
>DATEFR010000124.1:0-9585 GCA_035280545.1 Burkholderiaceae bacterium
CTCGAGCACGCGCAACTGCATGGGCGCGACGGTCGCGAACGCGGCGACGCCCAGCAGTGCGACGAACAGCACCGCCGACCACGCGGCCTCGACCATCCAAGGCATCGCGGCGAGCACCAGGGCCAGCGCGGCCAGCGTCGCCAGGGCCGCGCGCATCGCCGAGCGGTCGGCGAGACGCCCGCCGAGCAGGTTGCCGATTGCGAGGCCGCCGCCGAGCACCAGCAGGATAGGCGACACCGCGCTCTCGGGCACGCCGGTCACGCGCAGCAGCAGCGGCTGGATGTAGGTGAACACCGTGAACACGCCGGCAAAGCCGAACACCGTCATCGCGAGGCCGCGCAGGACCTGCGGCCGCAGCAGCACGGCGAGCTCGTCGCGCAGTGCCGACGGCGCCGCGGTGCTCGGGTCGTCGTCGTTGTCCGCCGCGCCGCGTGCGGCCGGCACGAACAGCGCGATCACCGCGAACGCGATCACGCCGATCAGCGTGACGGCCCAGAAGGTCGCACGCCAGCCGAAGTGCACGCCCAGCCACGCGCCGGCCGGCACGCCCAGCAGCGTGGCCGCGGTCAGGCCGGTGAACATGATCGCGATCGCCGAGGCACGGCGCTCGCGCGGCACCAGGCCGGTCGCGACGACCGCGCCGACGCCGAAGAACGTGCCGTGCGCCAGCGCCGTGAGCACGCGCGCCGCCATCAGCCAGCCGTAGCCGGGCGCCAGCGCGCAGGCCAGGTTGCCGAGCGTGAAGATCGCCATCAGCGCGAGCAGCACGGTCTTGCGCGGCATGGCGCGGGTGGCGATCGTCAGCAGCGGCGCGCCGACCGCGACGCTCAACGCGTAGCCCGAGATCAGCAGGCCGGCCGCGGCGATCGAGACATGAAGGTCCGCCGAGACCTGCAGCAGCAGGCCCATGATGACGAACTCGGTGGTGCCGATGCCGAAGGCGCCGGCGGTGAGGGCAAGAAGAGCGATGGGCATGATGTCCCTCACTGTGAGGGCGCGGCGCCGCGATGACTAGAATGCCGCCCGGACCAGCACTTGTGAGTTGAAGTCAACGATGCCGCGTTTCGACGTCAACCGCGCCGGCGAGCTCGAGGCCTACGTGCAGGTGGTCGAGCGCGGCGGTTTCTCGGCCGCGGCGCGTGTGCTGGGCATGACGCCGTCGGCCGTCAGCAAGCTGGTCGTGCGGCTCGAAACACGGCTGGGCGTGCAGCTCGTTCACCGCTCGACGCGCAAGCTGCAGCTCAGCGCCGAAGGCCGGCAGTTCTACGAACGCGGCGTGCGCGTGCTGGCCGACCTCGACGAGGCCGAGCGCAGTGCGAGCGCCGATGTCGTGCCGCGCGGCCGCGTTGCGATCAACACCAGCGTCTCGTTCGGCACGCAGGTCCTGGTGCCGCTGGTGCCGCGGCTGGTCGAGCAGCATCCGCAGATCGCGCTGGACATCGCGCTGACCGATCGTGTCGTCGACCTGATGGACGAACGCGCCGACATCGCGGTCCGGTGGGGCGCGCTGCCGTCATCGGACCTGGTCGCGCGCCGGCTCGGCGAGACCGCGCTGGCGATCGTCGGCTCGCCGGAATACTTCGCGCGCCACGGCAAGCCGCGCACGCCGGAGGACTTGGACAGGCATTGCCGGCTCGACTTCAGCTACCGGCGCCGCGTACCCGATTGGCCGTTTCGTGTCGCCGGGCGCCTCGTCGACGTGCCGCTGGCCGCACGCGTGCGCGCGAGCGACGGCGAGACCTTGCGCCAGCTCGCGTTGGCGGGAGCCGGGCTGGCCCGGCTCTCGACCTATCACGTCCAGGCCGATCTCGAGGCCGGCCGGCTGGTGCCGGTGCTCGAGAAATACAACCCGCACGACATCGAGCCCATCCATGCGGTGTACCTCGGCAAGGTCGAGCGGCTGCCGGCGCGGGTGCGCGCGGTGCTCGACTTCCTGGCCGAGCAGGTCGGGCGCGATCCGCGCTTCCGGCGGCGGCGCGCGGCAGGAGCGGCGCTGCGCTGAGGTGCATCATTCGCCCGTCGCAGACGATGCGTCAGGAGACGACGATGACGTACACGCTAGAGGCGATGCAGCAGCTGCTGGTCCCGCTGTTCCCCGGCGCGATGGGCGTGCGCCTGACCGAGCTGAGCGCCGAGCGCGTGCTCGCCGAGCTCGAGGTGAAGCCGACGCTGTGCACGGCCGGCGGCATCCTGCACGGCGGCGCCTACATGGCGTTTGCCGACACGCTGGGCGCGGTCGGCACGCTGATGAATCTCGGCGAGGGCCAGCGCACGACGACGACCGATTCGAGCACGAAGTTCATCGGCAGCGCGAAGGTCGGCACGACGGTGGTAGGCGAAAGCATCGCGTTGCACCGCGGTCGCACGACGATGGTCTGGCAGACCTCGATCCGCTCGGCGCAGGGCAAGCTGTGCGCGGTGGTCACGCAGACGCAGCTCGTGCTCGACGCCTGATCGGTCGCCGAGCACGAGCGGAACGAAGCGGCGTTCAGCCGTTCAGCACGGAGCCCCGGATTCGAACATCTTCTGCACGCGGCTCTTGATCTCGTCGGGCGACGGATCCTCGATGTGCGTCGCGATCATCCACTTGTGGCCGAACGGGTCGGTGATGGCGCCGGAGCGGTCGCCCCAGAACTGGTCGGCCAGCGGCATCGTCACGGTGGCACCGGAGGCGACCGCGCGATCGAAGACCGCGTCGACGTTCGGCACATGCACGATCGCGGTCGACGACGAGCCGCCCAGCGTCTTCGGGCTCAGCGCGCCGTAGTCGGGGTGCTCTTCGGTCAACATGAAGCGCGCCGGTCCGACGGCCAGCTCGGCATGCATCACCTTGCCGTCGGGCGTGTCCATGCGGAACAGCAGCTCGGCGCCGAAAACGCGCTGGTAGTACGCGATCGCGTCGGCCGTGCCCTTCACGACCAGGTACGGCGTCGCCCCGCGCGGGGTCGGCACCGGCTCGACCTTGGGCTTGCCACCGGCCGCGGCCTGGCTCGCGATCTGGGCACGCAGCCGGTCTTCCTGCTCGCGCAGCTCGGGCGTGAACTCCTCGCCGAAGTCCTCGGCTTCGAAGAGCTGGCGGATCTCGATCTGCGATTCGCCGTTCAGCGGGTTCGGGCAGCGCTTGACCCACTCGATCGCTTCTTCCTTCGAGCGCACCTGCCAGACCCAGTAGCCGGCGATCAGCTCCTTGCTCTCGGCGAACGGGCCGTCGACGACGGTGCGCTTGTTGCCGGAGAACGTGACCCGCGCGCCTTTCGAGCTCGGCTGCAGGCCTTCGCCGGCGAGCATCACGCCGGCCTTGACCAGCTCTTCGTTGAAACGGCCCATCTCGGCGAGCAGTTGCTCGCTGGGCATCGCGCCGGCTTCGGTGTCGCCGTTCGCCTTGATCATCACCATGAATCGCATCGTCGTATCTCCTGGCGGGGTTGAGACAAAGGAGGGGTGCTCCTGTTCTCACGACGAAGCGGCACGGCGGGAATCGACAGCAGGCCGCGGCTTTTTTGTAACGGCGGGTGCGGGGTGCCGCACCCGCGAGGGCGACGATCAGTGCTTGCCCTTGCCGTGACCCTTGCCATGCCCGTGGCCATGGCCCTGGTCGTTGTCGTCGTCATCGTGACGACCGCCGTGCTCGTGCACGTAGCGCTCCTGCACCCAGCTCTCCTTGACGAAGTACACCGGCTGCCCGCAGGCGTTGTACTGGGCGCAGTGCTTGGCCCACTTCTTCTGATGACCCGGCGGCACGTACAGGTAGACCGGCGCCGGCTGCACCACGGCGACCGGCTGCGGCGCGATGATCATCGGCTGCGGCAGGATCACCGGCGGCGGGGGCAGGCCGCCGATGTCGATGCGGCCATAGACCCCCGGCTTGGCGACGCTGACCGAGACGCCGACATTGGTCTGCGCGAACGCCGGCGCTGCAATGCCGACGACGATCAGACCGATCAGCGCCAAGGCGATCAGGAACAGCCGGTTCCTCCGAAGCATGCGGCTGGTGAGGGGGGTGGACATGGCGGGCTTTCGCTTTGGTTGATGGAAATCAGGGGAACGTGAAGGTCACAGGCGCAACCGCGTTGTTCACGTCGATCGCCTGGATCTTGGTCGCGCCGGCCGAGGCCGCCTGCAGCGTGTACTTGCCGGCGGCCGCGCTGTCGGCGGTGAAGTTCAACGTCGTCGGGTTCGCGACGTACGCGGTTTTCACCGGTGCACCGATCGGCAGCGAGAAGCTGAATGCGCCGCTCGTCGCGTCGACCGCGCCCCAGGCCGCTTCGATGGTCGGCCCGCCGGTCAGCGTTTGCGTCGCGCGCACCGTCGCGGTCGCCGGCGTGACCGTGCCGGTGACCATGCGCATCGTCGCGGTCGGCGGCACGATGGGCAGCGCCGTGCTGTTCACGGTCGTGAAGGCCGTGGTGACGACCGGCACACCGGTCATCACGGCGGTCGCGCGGCCCGTTGCCGTGACGACCAGGTCATACGTTCCGGCCGGGACCGGGTACAGCACGAACTTGCCGGTCGCATCGGGCACGGTCGCCTTGACCGGCACGCCGTTGGCTTGCACCGAGACCAGGGTCGACGACACGCCGAGCGCCGGGTCGACATAGCCGACCACACGCATCCCGGCGGCGCTGACGAGCGGCGTTGCGCTCAGCACCGGCTTCAGGTTGTACCGCCCCGAGTTGCCGCGCTGGACGACCGACTTGCAGGCGTCGAAGTCGATCACGACATCGGCGATCTGGTCGGCCGCCACATCGAGGTCGACATTGATCTTCAGGCCCGACTGCTGGGCGCTGGGCGTGTCCAGCGCGGTCTCGCTGCCGCCGGTCGGCACGACCGAGTTCGCGAGCGGCGTGGTCGAGTCGTTGTCGACCAGCACCAGGCGCAGCTGCGTGTACTTGCCGGAGGGCAGTTGCGTGCTGCCCAGGTCCTCGAGCACGCCGTTGGTCAGCGACAGCAGGTCGACGCGGCGTGCCGGCGACAGCACGACCTCGGACCAGCCGGCGTCGCCGTCGGCCGCGGTCGAGCTCTGGTTCACGCGGACCCGATCGACCGTGACGTAGACATGATCGAAGCCGCACGACGGCGCGTCGGTCATCGACACGTGCATCGTGCCGTCTCGGCCGGTGCCGCCGATCCCGCCACCGCCTCCACCGCCGCAGGCGCCCAGTACCGCGGCGACCAGGGCCGTCGCCCACATTGATCGCATGCTCTTCATGTTGATTTGCCTCCGGATTCGGGCGAGGGCGGCGCGGTCGATGCCGCAGGTTCCTCGAAGTAGTAGATGCCGACGCCGACTCGCGAGCGTGGTGCCTCGGGACGGTCCGCGGGGTTGTCGATGTCGTGGGTGGCGAGCCACTGGTCGAACTTTTCGAGCAGGGCCTGCGCACTGGACGCGCTGCGCTTGCGGAAAGCCGGCAGCGCCTTGTCCGGAATGCTGTGGTACATGACCTTGCGCTGGAAGCGCGGGTCGGTGTCGCCGTGTTCGAGGTTGTGGTCGATCGTTGCGACGAGGTCTGCGACGTCGCTGCCGAGAATCGCGAGCTTGTCGGCCGCGCTGTGCGTGGGGACGTAGGCGCGCGCGAGCAGCTCGATCAGGCCGTCCGCGCGGTATTGCACGGCGCCCACCCGCTCGAGCTCGTCCAGGATCGCGCGGGCCGGCATGTCGCCGCTGTGGCGCCGCACCAGCGTCGCGAAGCTGATCTCGCCATCGGCTGGCAGCGCCTTCGGATGGCCTTTGCCATCGATGAAGTCGGCGTCACGCACCCACCCGGTCAGCACCCGGGCAGCGCGGTTGTAGCGTTGGCTGTCGACCGTGCTCGCAATCTCGATGTAGTCGTTGTCGCGCGACGTATTGACCAGGCGCTGGACCTCCTTGCGCGTCAGTCCCGACAGGATGGAGGCGCGCGAGATCGACGGCTTCTTGCCGGGAATGCCGAACTCGTTCAGCGCGACCTCGACGTACACGTGCTTGGCCAGCTGCTCGAACGCACCGAACGACACCTGGTGCCGCAGCAGCAGCCGAAACAGCGGGCGCAGCAGCTTGGCGATCGCGGCATGCAGCGCGGCATGGGGCCGGGCGTCGAAGTCCATATTGGGAAATTTATCCCAAAGCAATCCCGGCCATCGGTGCGTGAGGCAACCAGATGTTGCGAGCGTGGGCGACCCGCCACGCAGTGTGCAAAACCCCACACGGCCGGCCTCGGCGATGCGCCGCCGACAATCGTCCGCGATGCCTGTTGCCAACACCCGCCGCCCGCCCGTGGTTCCGCTCGATGCGACGGATTCCCGGCCGGTCACCGAGGTGCGGCGCGCCCATCCGCCGGAGCTGGCCCGCGGCGTGCTGGCGCTGTTGAGCGCTTATTTCGTCGTGATCTGGGGCGCGGGTTATGTGGCGAGCCGCGCAGCGCTGCAGTATGCCGCGCCGTTCACGTATATCGGCGTGCGTTATGCCATCGGTGCGGTGCTCGCGTTGGCCTTGGCGCTGCTGCTGCGCGCACGTTGGCCCAGCTCGCCGGCGCAGTGGGGTCATGTCGCGGTCGCCGGACTGCTCAGTCACGGTGGCTACCTGACCGGCAGCCACTATGCGCAGTACTGGGGGCTGTCGGCCGGCGTGACGGCACTCATCCTCGCGCTGCAGCCGCTGGTCACGGCGCTGATCGCGGCGCGCTGGCTCGGCGAACGGCTGTCGGGCACGCAGGCGGTGGGCGTTGCCGTCGGGTTGGCCGGCGTTGCACTGGTCGTGGCGCACAAGTTCGACCTCGGCGCGATCACGCTGGGCAGCCTGGCCGCGGTCGCCTGGGCGCTGGTCTGCGTGACGGCGGGGACGCTGTACCAGCGCCACTTCGGCCACGACACCGATTTGCGATCGAGCGTCGTGATCCACTTCGCCGCGACCGCGCTCGTGATGCTGCCGCTGGGCTGGGCGGTCGAGGGGTTCCAAATCCGCTGGAACTGGCAGATCGCCGCGACGCTCGCGTACCACGTGATCCCGGCGTCGATGGGCGCGTACACGGTCTTCCACTTCCTGATGCGGCGCGGGCAGGCGACGCGCGTCACCAGCTTGCTGTACCTGACGCCGCCGGTCGCCGCGTTGTGCGAGTGGCTGCTGTTCGGCATCGCCCCGACCGCGCTGATGCTGGCCGGGATGGCCGTCGCGTGCGCCGGCGTGGCGATGGTGACGCGCCGCGCCGGCGGCGCGCTCCCGGAACGCTGAACCGGCGAATATCTATCCTGTGCCGCACCATCTCCAGGAAAACCCCGGGAGGTCGGTGCAAAAAAGTACAGGCAGTGGCAGCGGAAGTACCGCTGCCGCCAACTTCATACGCCTATTGTTTCGTCGCAGGTGCCGACCGCACCGCCCCGCATAACAGCAGACACGACCAGCAAGGAGACAACCATGCGCTTGAAGACCGTCGCCGCCTTTGGCCTGAGCATCGTGGCCGCCGCTTCGGCATCGGCCGCCGATCTCGTGATCGCGACCGTGAACAACGGCCACATGATCGAGATGCAGAAGCACACGAAGGATTTCGAGAAGGCCAACCCCGGCATCACGCTGAAATGGGTGACGCTCGAGGAGGGTGTGCTGCGCCAGCGTGTCACGACCGACATCGCGACCAAGGGCGGCCAGTTCGACGTGATGACGATAGGCCTGTACGAAACCCCGATCTGGAGCAAGAAGGGCTGGCTCACCGAGATCAAGACCGACGCGGCCTACGACGTCGACGATCTGCTGCCGGCGATTCGCAACGGCCTGTCGCAGGGGGGCAAGCTCTACGCCGCGCCGTTCTACGGCGAGAGCTCGATGACGATGTACCGCGAGGACCTGGTCAAGGCCAAGGGCCTGACCATGCCGCCGAACCCGACCTGGACGCAGATGGTCGACATCGTCTCGAAGATCCACGACCCGGCCAAGGGCGTCTACGGCCTGTGCCTGCGCGGCAAGCCCGGCTGGGGCGACAACATGGCGTTCCTGACGACGATGGTCAACGCCTACGGCGGCCAGTGGTTCGACATGAGCTGGAAGCCGCAGATCGACAGCAAGCCCTGGCACGATGCGATCACCCAGTACGTCGACCTGATGAAGAAGTACGGCCCGCCCGGCGCGTCGGCCAACAGCTTCAACGAGAACCTCGCGTTGTTCAACGAAGGCAAGTGCGGCGTGTGGATAGACGCGACGATCGCCGCTTCGTTCATCAGCGACCCGAAGCAGTCCAAGGTCGCCGACAAGGTCGCGTTCGCGCAGGCACCGACGGCCGTCACGAACAAGGGCGCGAACTGGCTGTGGTCGTGGAATCTCGCGATCCCGGCGTCGTCGAAGAACCCCGAGGCGGCGCAGAAGTTCATCACCTGGGCGACCTCGAAGGAGTACATCAACCTGATCGCGAAGGAATCGGGCTGGCATGCGGTGCCGACCGGCACGCGCAAGTCGACCTATGCGAACCCCGAGTTCCAGAAGGTCGCGAAGTTCGCCGCCGAGGAGAAGAAGGCGATCGACAGCGCGAACCCGAACGACAGCACGCTGCCGAAGTCGCCGTACGTGGGCGTGCAGTACGCGGCGATCCCCGAGTTCCAGGCGATCGGCATCGCGGTGGGGCAGCAGATGAGTGCGGCGCTGTCGGGCAAGGTCACGGTCGATGCGGCGCTGAAGACCTCGCAGACGGCCGCCGAGCGTGAAATGACGAAGGGCGGGTACTACAAGCAATAGCGCGAGCACTGCGCGAGTAGTGCGCGCATCCGAACGGACCTCACCCCAACCCTCCTCTACAGAGAGGGAACCCGCGGCGCGAGAGGAACGCGCCGCTCCTGGAGGCCTCACGCCATGTCCCGCTTCCTGCCCCGTGTGCTGATGGCGCCGGCGGTCGTCACGCTGTTCGCGTGGATGATCGTGCCGCTGGTGATGACCATCTACTTCTCGCTGATCCACTACAACCTGAACCAGCCCGGCGAACACGGCTGGGTCGCGCTCGAGAACTTCAAGTACTTCATCACCGACCCGGACTTCTGGCCGTCGGTGCTGCAGACGATCGAGCTGCTCGGCTGGGTGATCGTGATCACCGTCGTGTTCGGCATCGGCCTCGCGCTGCTCGTCAACGAGCCGTTCCCCGGCCAGGGCATCGTGCGCGTGCTGCTGATCTCGCCGTTCTTCGTGATGCCCACAGTCAATGCGCTGCTGTGGAAGCACATGATGATGAACCCGATCTACGGCGTGCTCGGGAAAGTCTGGACGTTCTTCGGCCTCGCGCCGATCGACTGGATGACCGACATGCCGCTGTTCTCGGTGATCGTGATCCTGTCGTGGCAGTGGCTGCCCTTCGCCTGCCTGATCTTCATCACCTCGCTGCAGTCGCTGGACCGCGAGCAGATGGAAGCCGCGGGCATGGACGGCGCGAACGCGTTCCACAAGTTCTGGTACCTGACGCTGCCGCACCTCGGGCGCTCGATCGCCGTCGTGATCATGATCGAGATGATCTTCCTGATGAGCGTGTTCGCCGAGATCTTCACGACGACCAGCGGCGGCCCCGGCAACGAGAGCACGAACCTCGCCTTCCTGATCTACAAGCAGGCGCTGATGAGCTTCGATGTCGGCGTCGC
>DATEFR010000125.1:0-6028 GCA_035280545.1 Burkholderiaceae bacterium
CCTTCTAGCGGCGTGTCACCCAGGACCCATGAACTGCTTCTTCTCCGGCACCGAATCGCATCCCGTCCACGTCGATGTCCTGCCCAAAGCTCGCATCGGCCAAACCAAGCCTCCGATCATCATGCTGCATGGCGGATTCCACACCGGTGCCGCGTGGCTCGCCACGCCGGACGGCCGGCCGGGATGGGCGCGGTACTTCGCGCAGCAGGGCCACGACGTCTACGTGCCGGACTGGCCGGGGCATGGCCGCTCGCCCAGCCCTGCGCCGCTGGAGCAGTTGTCCACGAGACAGGTCGCCGATGCGATCGCGGTGCTGGTCGCGCAGGTCGGGCCGGCTGTGCTGCTCGCGCACTCGGCGGCCGGCCCCGTCGCGTGGTGGATCGCCGAGCAGTTTCCGGCGTCGGTGCTGGCCGTGGTCGGGATCGCGCCGGGGCCGCCGGCGAACCTGCTGGAGGCGCTCCCCGACGACCCCGCTGTCGTCGAATCGCTTCGGTTCGACAGTACGCACGGCTGCCCCGTGTACAGCCCGCTCGACGCACCGACCGTTGCCGATGCCACGTTCATTCGGGAGTTCTGGGCGAACAGCCCGCGCTTTCCGAAGGCGTCGATCGCGACGTACGCGCGGTCCATCGTGCCGGAGAGTTCGAGGCTGCTGAACGAGCGCTTCAACATCGGCGGCCGCGGCCTGCGGCTGCTCGATCCCGAAGTCGTTCGCGCCAAGCCGATCCTGATCGTGACGGGCGACCATGACCTGCGCCATCCGAAAGCGGTGGACGGCCGACTGGCCGAGTACCTGGCCGCGGACTTCGTCTGGCTTCCCGATGCCGGTGTCGCCGGCAACGGGCACATGCTGATGATCGAAGAGAACAGCGACGACATCGCCGGCATCGTGAATGCCTGGCTGACAACCCAAGGAGCGTGCGAGTGGACACAACAAGGTTGAAGCGAAATCTCGAGCGCCGGCAGGTGCTCCGGTCGGTGGCTGCAGCAGCGGCCGGCGCGATCCCCTGGGCGGCGCTCGCACAGGACAGTCCGTACCCGAACAAGCCGATCCGCCTGGTCATGCCGTGGCCGGCGGGCGGCGGCGGCGACGTGCTCGTCAGGGCGATGGCGCCCTCGATGGAGCGGCGGTTGGGCCAGACCCTCATCATCGACAACCGACCCGGCGCGATCGGAACCATCGGCAGCCTCGTCGTCGCGAGGAGCAAGCCGGACGGCTACACGCTCGTGTACGGCACCGCGGACTCGCACTCCATCGCGCCCCACATCCTGAAGACCGCGCCGTACGACTCGCGCAAGGACTTCGTGGCGATCGCACCGATCGGGTTCACGCCGCTCGCGCTCGTCGTCCACGCGTCTCACCCGGCCGCGAACTTCGAGCAGTTCCTGCAGCTGGCGCGCAAGGCGAAGGAGCCGAAGACCTATGGCTCCTGGGGGCAGGGCAGCTCGGGGCACATCACGATGGAAGCCTTGAAGCAGGCGGCGCGGGTGAGCCTGCTGCACGTGCCCTACACGGGCACCGCGCCGCTGATCACGGCGCAGATCGCGAACGAGATCGAGTGCGCGATCGTTCCGATCATCGTCGCCGAACAGTATGTCCAGACGGGCAGGGTCCGCATGCTGGCCATCACCGCCAAGGGCAGGCTCCCCGGGCATGCCGACGTGCCGACGATGAAGGAGCTCGGCGTCAACATCGACATGGGGCCGTGGCTCGGCTTCCTCGGCCCCGCCGGGCTGCCGCCCGACATCGTCGGCAGGCTGAACGAGGTGATCACCGCCACGATGGCGGACCCGCAGGTCGCCGAGTACATGAAGAAGAACAGCATCGTCGCCGAGACGATGGCCGTGCCGTCCTACCAGAGCTTCTACAACAGCGAGTACGAGCGCTGGGGCAACTACATCCGCGCCGGCAAGGTCAGCCTGTCGGAGTGAGCCGGCGTCAGAAGCGCTCGTCGCGCCATTGGGGCACGGCCGCGCACACCTTGCCGAGAAGCTCGTTGAAGATCGCGTACTCGGCCTGGGTCAGCGACTTCATCATCGCCACTTCCCGCTGCTGCAGGCGCGGCATGAACTTGCGCAGCAGGTCGCGCCCGCGCCGCGTCAGGTGCAGGTGCTGCCGGCGTTGATCGTCGGCCGACGCGAGGCGCCGGATCAGGCCCTTGCTTTCGAGCCCGGTCACCGCGCGGCTGATGTTGTTCTTCAGGTGGCCGGAGTTCTCGCAGATCTCCGACGCCGTCGCGCCGTCGATCTCGCCGAGGAAGATCAGCACGAGCGTCTCCGGACGCGACAGGCCGTAGTCGGTCTCGATCGTGCGGAACGACGGCTCCCGAAAGCTGTTCGAGATGTAGCCGACCTTGTAGGCGACCGGAATGCTGACTCGCTGAAAGATCTGGCGCGCATCGCCGGCTGGCGCGGAAGAGAGATCGTCGGCGGAGTCGTCGCTGGGCATGCCGCGAATTATGCGGGCCGCCGGCGCGCTAGGCGGCACGGGCCCGCAGGTGTTCGATCAGCGAGCGTGCCGTTGCCGAGGCGGTTTCTTCGTCGCGCGAGACGATGACGAACTGCCGGTGCGCCCAGTCGTCCGCCAGCGGAACGAAGGCGAGCGGGCCGCCGCTCGCGTGACCGGTGACGGCCTCGCGCGGCAGCACGGCCGGCCCCAGGCCCGCCGCAACGAAGCGCACCGCGGCCTCGATGCCGGACACCTGGACCCGATACACCAGCGTTCTCGACAACCTGGCGGCCTCGCGGCGCAGCAGGGTGTCCATCATCCCGCCCGGCGCGATGCCGACCGCGATCTCGTCGACCACTTCTTCGAAGCGGACCTCCGCTCGCCCCGCGATCGGGTGCTCCTGTCGAACCGCGACGCACAGGCGGTCGCGCCGGTACGGATGCACGCTCAGCTCGCCGAGGTCGCTGACATCCCACAGCACACCGATCTCGGCCGCGCCTTCGCGCACGGCGCGCAGAACCTCGGGGCTGACGCGCTCCTCGGTCGACACGCGCACGCGCGGATGCTTCTCCAGGAACAGCCCGATGTCGTCGGCGATGTCCTCGGCCAGCACGGCCGGCGTCGCGACCACGCGCACGTGCCCCTGAATGCCCGTCGCGTATTCGCCGAGCTCGGCGTTGAGGCGGTCCATCGCGCCGAGGATCTCGCGCGCCTGCCGCAGCAGGGTCTCGCCGGCGGCCGAGGGCTTGATGCCGCGCCGGCCGCGCACCAGCAAGGTCGTGCCGGTGTCTTCTTCGATCGCGGCGATGCGCCGGCTGACGGCCGATGCGACGATGGACTCGCGGTCCGCCGCACGCGCGATGTTGCCTTCTTCGCAGACGGCGATGAAGAGCCGCAGCGTGACGAGGTCGATGTGTCTGGCCATGCCCGTTCGGGCGTCCGATGCCCGTCGATGGGTCGGGATGATACGGGCCGCTCGTGCCTTGCCGTGCCGACACGACGAGCGTGCCGAAGCAGCGCACACGGCGGGCGCCGCGCTGCCTACAGTGACGCATCCCTCTCTGCATCACTTCATCCGATCACATGAGCAAGCGAACGCTGTACGACAAGCTGTGGGACGAACATGTCGTCCGTGTCGAAGACGACGGCACGACCGTTCTCTACATCGACCGCCACCTGGTTCACGAGGTCACGAGCCCGCAGGCCTTCGAGGGCCTGCGGCTCGCGGGCCGCCCGGTGTGGCGGCCGGGCAGCATCGTCGCGACCGCGGACCACAACACGCCGACGACCGGGTGGGCGCGCGGCTACGACGGCATCGCCGACCCCGTGAGCCGGCGGCAGCTGACGACGCTCGACGCGAACATCGAGGCCTCCGGCGCCGCGGCGTACTTTCCGTTCCTCGACCGCCGCCAAGGCATCGTGCACGTGGTCGGGCCGGAGAGCGGTGCGACCCTTCCCGGCATGACGGTCGTGTGCGGCGACTCGCACACCTCCACCCACGGCGCGTTCGGTGCGCTGGCCCACGGCATCGGCACGAGCGAGGTCGAGCATGTGCTGGCGACGCAGACGCTGCTGGCGAAGAAGGCGCTGAACATGCTCGTGACGGTGGACGGCGAGCTCGGTCCGGGCGTCACCGCCAAGGACCTGGTGCTCGCCGTCATCGCGAAGATCGGGACCGCCGGCGGCACCGGCCACACGATCGAGTTCGGCGGCAGCGCGGTCCGTGCGCTCAGCATGGAAGGCCGCATGACGGTCTGCAACATGGCGATCGAGGCGGGCGCTCGCGCGGGCCTCGTGGCGGTCGACCAGAAGACGATCGACTACGTGCGCGGCCGCGCGTTCGCGCCGCAGGGCGATGCCTGGGACCGCGCGGTCGCGCACTGGCACAGCCTGCACTCCGATGCCGATGCCGTCTTCGACCGCGTCGTCGAGCTCGATGCGTCGCGGATCGCGCCGCAAGTCACGTGGGGCACGAGCCCCGAGATGGTCGTGTCCGTGGACGGCTGCGTGCCCGATCCTGCGACGGAGGCCGATGCAGTGAAACGGGCCGCGATCGAGCGCGCGCTGTCGTACATGGCGCTGCAGCCGAACCAGGCGATCACCGACATCGCGATCGACAAGGTCTTCATCGGCTCCTGCACGAACGGCAGGATCGAGGACCTGCGCGAGGCGGCCGCGGTCGTGAAGCGGTTGGGCCGGCGTGTCGCGAGCAGCGTGAAGCTGGCGATGGTGGTGCCGGGCTCCGGCCCGGTGAAGCAGAGTGCCGAGCGCGAAGGCCTGCATCAGATCTTCCAGGCTGCCGGCTTCGAGTGGCGCGAGCCCGGCTGCAGCATGTGCCTGGCGATGAACACCGATCGGCTCGAGCCCGGGGAGCGCTGCGCGAGCACGAGCAACCGCAACTTCGAAGGCCGGCAAGGCGCGGGCGGACGCACGCATCTCGTGAGCCCGGCGATGGCCGCCGCCGCCGCGCTGCACGGCCGCTTCCTCGACGTGCGGGAGGTGCAATGATCATGCAGGCTTTCACAGTGCACCGCGGCATCGTCGTGCCGATCGACCGGGCGAATGTCGACACCGATGCGATCATCCCCAAGCAGTTCCTCAAGTCCGTCGAGCGAACAGGCTTCGGCCCCAACCTGTTCGACGCGTGGCGCTACCTCGACAAGGGCGAGCCCGGGCAGGATGCAGCCACGCGCCGGCCCAACCCCGACTTCGTGCTGAACCACGCGCGTTATGCCGGCACGACGATCCTGCTGGCGCGCCGCAACTTCGGTTGCGGATCGAGCCGCGAGCATGCACCGTGGGCACTGGCGCAGTACGGCTTTCGGGCGCTGATCGCGCCGAGCTACGCCGACATCTTCTTCAGCAACTGCTTCCAGAACGGCGTGCTGCCGATCGTGCTCGGCGAAAGCCAGGTCGACCAGCTGTTCGGCGAGGTCGCCGCCACGCCGGGCTACGCGCTGACGATCGACCTCCCGCGCCAGGTCGTCGTGAAGCCCGACGGAACGCAGATCCCGTTCGAGGTGCAAGCCTTCCGCAAGCACTGCCTGGTCAACGGCCTGGACGACATCGGCCTGACGCTTCAGCACGCCGAAGCGATTCGCGCCTTCGAGGCCAGCCGTCTCGGCCGCATGCCGTGGCTGGCTCAGCCCGATCGGGAGTCGCGGTGATGAAGGTCGCGATCCTTCCGGGCGATGGCATCGGCAGCGAAATCGTCGAGCAGGCGGTGCGGGTGCTGGAGGCGCTCGAGCTGCCGTTCGAATTCGAACGGGCGCCGGTGGGCGGCGCCGCCTACGCGGCGCACGGGCACCCGCTGCCCGAGCGCACGCTCGAGCTGGCCAAGGCAGCCGACGCTGTTCTCTTCGGTGCGGTGGGCGACCCGCGCTACGACGGCCTCGCGCGCGCGCTGCGACCGGAGCAGGCCATCCTGGGCCTTCGCAAGCATCTGGGCCTGTTCGCCAACCTGCGGCCAGCGTTGTGCTTCCCGGCACTCACGCAGGCCTCGAGCCTGAAGCCCGAGCTGGTCGCGGGCCTGGACATCCTGATCATTCGCGAGCTGACCGGCGACGTGTATTTCGGCGA
>DATEFR010000126.1:0-10044 GCA_035280545.1 Burkholderiaceae bacterium
CACGCCGACCGCCGCGTTCGTGAAGAACCCGGACTGGCAGTTCCCGGCCGGCAACTGCGACACGGCCGTGACCGGCGCGGCGGGCGGCGCGAACGTCGGCTCGTTCGATGCCGACCAGCTCGCGGTGCAGCTGATCGGCGACTCGCTGTACACGAACCCGATGATGCTGGGCTACGCGTGGCAGAAGGGCCGCGTGCCGCTGAGCCACGCGGCGCTGATGCGCGCGATCGAGCTGAACGGCGTGCAGGTCGAGAACAACAAGCTCGCGTTCGAGTGGGGCCGGCGCGCGGCGCACGACCTCGCGTCGGTGCAGGCGCTGACCAAGCCCGCGCAGGTGATCGAGTTCGTCAAGAAGACGGTCAACCTCGACGAGATGATCGGCAAGCGCGTCGAGTTCCTGACCGCGTACCAGGATGCCGCGTATGCGCAGACCTACAAGGCTTTCGTCGACAAGGTGCGCGCCGTCGAGGCGCCGCTGAACACGAAGAAGCTGACCGAGGCGGTCGCGCGCTACCTGTTCAAGCTGATGGCCTACAAGGACGAGTACGAGGTTGCGCGGCTGCACAGCGACCCGGCGTTCCTTGCGAAGGTGGCCTCCCAGTTCGAAGGCGACTACACGCTGAACTACCACCTCGCCCCGCCGCTGACCGCGAAGAAGAGCGCCAACGGCGAGCTGAAGAAGTCAGCCTATGGTCCGTGGATGCTGACGGGGTTCCGCCTGCTCGCGAAGCTGAAGAGCCTGCGCGGCACCGCGCTCGACCCGTTCGGCAGGACGCACGAGCGCAAGACCGAGCGCGCGCTGATCGGCGAATACCGCGCCGCGATCGACGAAGTGCTCGCCGGCCTGAGCCCGACCAGCCTGCCGCTCGCGCTGAGCATCGCGCGGATCCCCGAAGAGATCCGCGGGTACGGGCACGTCAAGGACCGCCACCTCGCCGCGGTGCGCCCGAAGTGGGCGGCGCTGATGGACGAGTGGCGCGGTGTCGCGCAGCGCAAGGCGGCCTGATACGCGCTGCCTACCTGTGTCCAGTGGTAGCGCCAAGCGCACCGCACGGGCGGCCGCGCCCGCTGCAATTTGCAGCACATGACACAAACCGCAAGTGGAAGTCGGCATCGCCTCGGTAGCCTGCGCCGAACACAACAGGAAGACCGATGCCCAGCAGTTCCCGGCTTGACACCTCGTTTCTGGATGGGCTGCGCGGCCTCGCGGCGCTGTGGGTGCTCATCGGCCATGCGCTGATCCTGACGGGCGTCAAGGTCAGCCTGCTGTCCAGCCCGCACTACGCGGTCGACCTGTTCATCCTGATCTCCGGGTTCCTGATGGCGTTCAACTACCTCGAGCGGCGCGCCAAGGAACCCTGGCAGCAGCCGTCGACCTGGACGACGTTCTGGGTGCGCCGCTTCTTCCGCATCGCGCCGCTGTACTACGTGCTGCTGGCCGCGGCACTGATCGTCGGGCCGTGGCTGAGCGAATCGCGCGACGCGATCGCCGGGCTGGCCGCCGGCACGCAGACGCCGTCGGCGCGCTACCTGGATCGCAGCGTCGCGAACATCGCGATGCACGTGAGCTTCCTGTTCGGCCTCTCGCCGACCTATCACTTCCGCACCGCGCTGCCGGACTGGAGCCTGGGCCTGGAGATGCAGTACTACGCGGTGTTCCCGTTCCTGATGCTGCTGATCGCAAAAACCGGCTGGGCCCGCGGCATCGCGGTCCTCGCGGCGCTGGGTGTCGCCGCCGCGCTGCTGTCCAAGGCGGCCGGGCTGCACTTCGACGAGCCCTCGCTGCTCGCGCTGAAGCTGCACATCTTCCTCGCCGGCATGCTGGCCGCCGGGTCGATCGCGGCGGTCGGGCGCCGCAAGCTCGTCGCCTCGCTGGCCGCGTGCGTGCTGATGGCGCTGCCGCTCGATGGCTCGCCGCATTCGCGACAAGTCGTTCGATTCGGCATCGCGGCTGTCTTCGTGCTGCTGCTGCATCGCGATGCGCTGGCCGGCGCGGCCGGCAGAACACTCTTGCGGCACGCGGCGCAGGCGTTGAGCAGCCGCGTCGGGCATGTGCTGGGCGAGCTCTCGTACGGGCTCTATCTCGTGCACCTGCTGGTGCTGATCCCGGTTTGCGGCTGGCTGGCCGTGCATCACGCCGCGTGGAGCGGCGGCGTTCGGCTGGCCGCGGCCTTGGCGGTGGCGGTCCCGCTGTCTTATCTGCTGGCAGCCATCGGCCACGTCGCGTTCGAGAAGCCCGGCATTGCGCTGGGCCGGCGCTGGGTCGGCAAACGCCGCGTCGCCGCGCCGGCCGCGAGTTCATCGCCGACGGTGGCGGGATAGGCGTCTGAAGCCGTCTACGTCGACGGCCCGCGACGATCAGGCCGCGACCGAGCGCTTGCGCGCGGTGACCTCGATCTCGATCTTCATGCGCGGGTCGGCGAGCCCGGCCGAGATCATCATCGCCGCCGGACGGACCTCGCCGAACACGCGCCGCAGCGCCGGCCAGCACGCCGGGAAGTCGGTGCCGTTCGGCAGCACGTACACGACGCGCACGACATCGGCGAAGGTCGCGCCGGCGTCGGTCAACGCGGCCTCGATGTTCTGCAGGCACTGCTCGGTCTGCGCGAGCACGTCGTCGGCGATGCTCATCGTCGCGTAGTCGAAGCCGGTGGTGCCGGAGACGAACACCCACTCGCCGTCGACGACGGCGCGCGAGTAGCCGATCTCGTGTTCGAAGGTCGAGCCGGAACTGATCAAGCGTCGAGTGGTCGTGGTCATCGCACGGTCGTCCTGGTCGAGTGGAATGGAAGGTCCGATGCGGCGCCCGGCACGTCGCGAATGTGACAGCGTATTCCCTAGCTGCCGGCGCGGATCGGCGAGCGATATTAGCGCCGGCCGGCCCGGCGTCTGCACGGGCCTGCGGCATCACAAGATCAACAGGAGACCACCCATGCGCACTCGACTCTCGTTCATCGGCGCGCTGCTTGCGGCTGCGCCGGCTTTCGCGACCGCGGCCGGCGTCAGCGTCCGGCTCGACTTTTCGGACCCGGCGACCAGCCCGTTCCCGAGCGACCGCTACACGCAGGTCGACTGGACGCAGAACACGTTCAAGCGCGTCAAGCTGCCGAAGCCGGACTGCACGGTGCGGGTCTCCGACTGCGCCGACATCGCCGTGATCAACACGCTGGATGGCTTCAACACCCAGCCGCGCATCACGATCCCGTTCACCGGCGACATCGACATCACGACGGTCAACAGCGACACCGTCTACCTGGTGAACCTCGGCGACACGCTGTCGGGCCTGGGCTTCGGCCACAAGGTCGGCCTGAACCAGATCCAGTGGGACGCCGCGGCGAAGACGCTGGTGGCCGAGTCCGACGAGCTGCTCGCCGAGCACTCGCGCTACGTGCTGGTCGTGACCGACGGCGTGCGCGATGCGGCCGGCGATGCGATCGAGCTCGGCCGCTACGGCCGCTTCACGGCCGCGCCCGGTCTGGACGAATGGCGCGACCACGAGCTGATGGGCTACCGCAAGTCGCTGCTCGACGCCGAGCACGCCGCGCGCCACCACCCGCAGCGCCAGCGCATCGCCGCGCTCTCGGTGTTCACCACGCAGAGCGTCACCGGCGATCTCGAGAAGATCCAGCGCCAGATCAAGCGCTCGACTCCCGCGCCGGTGAACTTCATGATCGCCAACGGCGGCACCGCGCGCGCGGTGTTCCCGACGGCCACGCTCGCCGGCATCCAATGGAACCAGCAGACCGGCACGGCGCCGTCGTTCACGACCTCGTTCGTGCCGACGCCGGCGCTGAACGTCGTGTCCGGGGCGGTCGGCCGGGTCGCGTTCGGCACGTTCCGCTCGCCCGACTACGAGAACGCCGCGAAGTTCATCCCGCCCACCGGCTCGCTGACCGGGCAGCCGCAGCCGCAAGGCACGAACGAGCTGGTGTTCGAGCTGTTCCTGCCCAGCGGACCACGGCCCGCCGGCGGCTGGCCGGTCGCGATCTTCGGCCACGGCTTCACCGACAGCCTGTACGGCGCGCCGTGGACGGTCGCGTCGGTGTTCGCCTCCAAGGGCATCGCGACGATCGCGATCAGCGTCGTCGGCCACGGCGGAGGCGCGCTCGGCACCTTGAACGTGCTGCAGAACAACGGCGCCGCGCCGTCGGTCGTGCCATCGGGCGGCCGCGGCTTCGACCAGGACGGCAACGGCACCATCGACTCGACCGAAGGCGTCGGCGCGGTCGGCGCGCAGACCATCATCTCCAGCCGCGACGGTCTGCGGCAGACGGTGGTCGACCTGATGCAGCTGGTGCGGCAGATCCAGGTCGGCGTCGATGTCGAAGGCGACGGCAGCGTCGATCTCGACGCGAGCCGCATCTACTACGCCGGGCAATCGTTCGGCGGCATCTACGGGACGATCTTCCTCGGCGTCGCCAGCGACGTGAAGGCCGGCGTGCCCAACGTGCCGGGCGGCTCGATCACCGAGGTCGCGCGGCTCGGCGGCTTCCGCTTCCTGACCGCGCTGGCGCTTGCGACGCGGCAGCCGCAACTGCTGAACCTGCCGCCGACGCCGAACGTGCCGGTGCCGTTCAACCTGAACTTCAACGAGAACATCCCGCTGCGCAACCAGCCGGCGGCGATCAACACGGTGCCCGGCGCGAGCGCGATCCAGCTCGTGCTCGAGCGCAACGAGTGGGTGCAGCAGGCGGGCAACCCGGTGTCCTACGCATCGCTGATCCGCAAGCAGCCGCTGCGCGGCAATGCCGCGAAGCCGGTGATCCTGCAGTTCGCGAAGGGCGACATGACCGTGCCGAACCCGACGACCACCGCGATCCTGCGCGCCGGCGATCTCGCCGACCGCGCGCTCTACTACCGCAACGACCTCTCGTTCGCAGCCACCGGCGGCGCGGTGCCGAAGAACCCGCACACGTTCCTGACCAACATCGGCAGCGCCGCGGCGGCGCCGTATGCGGTCATGGCGCAGACGCAGATCGCGCTGTTCTTCGCGTCGGGCGGGACCGTCACGATAGACCCGGATGGCGCGGGCGCCATCTTCGAGATGCCCATCGTGCTGCCGCTGCCCGAGACGCTGAACTACCTGCCGTAGCGTCAGAACGCCCAAGTGCCGGCGACGTACACAATGCGCCGCGTCGGCACCTGCGCCAGCACCGCGCCCGACGGCCCGGCGTACAGGCGCAGCCCGCCGTCGAGGCGCACCCTGTCCCCCTGCCAGCCCAGCGAGGCGGTGACGATGCGGCCGGCATCGGCCGGCGTGTAGAGCACGTCGACCGCGGGCTGCCATTTGTCGTGCTGCCAGCTGGCGCGCACGAACAGGTTCGCACGACGCAAGTTGCCCGACGCGTTGAATGCGCTCGCCTGCCATGCGAGGTTGCCGGCCAGTGCCGCCGCGGGCACGCTAGCCAGGCCCGTCAAGCTGCCGAGGCGGGCGTTGCGCGCGGCCCAGTCGTCCCATTGCGAATCGCGCAGCGCGGTGCCGTCCCACCAGGCTTCGACGAGCAGGCTGAGCTGCTGCTCGTTGGTCCAGGTGCCGCCGGCGAGCGCCTGCACCGCATGCGAGACGCTCGCCGGCTGCCAGGGGTTGGCCGCGACCAGCGGGCTGCTGGTCACGGGCGCGGTCGACGCGAGCGTGTCGGCCCGTGCGAGGTAACGCACCGACGCATGCAGTTCCAGCGATTCGCTCGCGACCCACGCGAACGCACCGCCGGCGCTCGGGCCGGTGCGCGCGCCCAGGCGCGCGAAGCCATGCCAGTCCCACGCGCCATCGCGCTGGTAAACACGCGCCGCGAGTGCCGGTTCGTCAGGGCCGCGCTCATCGCGCGCGTGCGTCGTGTTGACGAGCACGAAGGTCCACGCGGTGCTCGCATCGAAGTGTTCGGCGGTCAGCACCGGGCGGCCCTCGGGCGTCACACTCAGCAGCGTGCGGCGTGCCTCCTGCTGGACGAAGTCGTTCGGCCGGAAGCCGTAGCCGACGTCCCACGCGACGATCTTCTTGCCGGCGCTGAACTGCCAGCCGGCCGCGTCGGCCGAGGCGTAGAGCTCGTTCAACCAGGCGCGGCTGTCGGTCGCACTGCCTTCGAAGCGTTGCGACTGCAGCGTCGCGATGCCGTTGAAGCCAACGCCGCCGGCATGAGCGCTCGCGCGCAGTTCGGCCTCGGCGATCACGCCGTCGGATGGCAACTCGACAAGGCCAGGCGCCACGGCATCGGCCGCGGCGAGCGGGCCGCGCGTGTTCGCGCGCTGGTCGAGATACTGGGCGCGAACCTGGCCGCTGAACTCCGGCTCGGCGGCGTGGCTCATGTTGGCGACGAGTAGCAACGATAGAGCCAGCGCGTTGGCCCTCACCCCCACCCTCTCCCAGAGGGAGAGGGAGTCAGAACAGGCTCCCTCGCCCCGCTTGCGGGGAGAGGGCTGGGGTGAGGGGCCGCCCATCAGTCCAGACTCGGGTTGCGCGCCAGGAACATCGGGTTCAGCCACGCCTCCGGCACGGTCTTCTCGCGCCGGCTGACATAGCGCACCTGCGTCTCCTTCTTGTTCGTCAGCTGGTCGCGCAGCAACATCTCGGTCACCGCGGTCGGCGCGGTCGGCTTGTCCATCACGAAGCGCGCCTGCTTCGCGAGCTTGTCGGACTGCACGTACAGGTCCGCCTTGATCGGCTCGTGGCGCGCCTTGCCTATCCACAGCTCGATGCGCTGATAGGTCACGCCCTTGCGCGTCGCCGCGAGGCTCAGGTGCAGGCAGGTCTGCGCCGGTTCGCCGCAGCTCTCTTCGCCGGCGACCGTGCCGGTGTAGTCGTCGGCCCAGCTCAGCGTTGCGATGTCGCCGGTGCTGGCGTCGCCCAGGAGCTTCTGCATCGGCGTGATGCGCAGCGGGCGCTGGCTGCTGGGCATCAGCAGCCAGAAGTCGTCGCCCAGCATCAGCACCTTCTGCCCTTTCTCGGCCGGGCTTTGCATCAGCACCAGCGACTGGTGCTTCGCTTGGGCGAACACCGTGTAGCGGCGTTCCTTGTCGGGCGAGCCGTCGGTGTTGAACACGCTGATCAGGGTTTCGACCTGCATGTTCTCGCTGCTGACACGGTACTTGTCGGCAGCCTTCAGCAGCGCGGGCACGTCCTGCGCCGACGCGTTCGCGACGACGAGCGACGACAGCACGACCACCGCGGCGAGCGCGATGCGATGACACGATCTCATGACAACCTCCAGCATGTTGGGTTCAGGTGTGCGCCAGCGCCTCGACGATCGGCGTGTGCACGGTGCGCCGCGCGATCCAGGCCGACGCCAGCGTCGCGAGCAGCACCATCGCGACCACCGTCGCCGTGTACAGCCCCGGGTCGACCTCGATGTTCAGCGGGTAGCTGCGCGTGCTGCCGGGCGGCGGCGGCATCTGCACCGGCACGACGTACAGCAGCATCGAGACGCCGAACGCGAGCGCCGCACCGCAGGCCGCGCCGACCCCGCCCAGCACCATGCCCTCGAGCGCCAGCGTGCGCAGCAGCTGCGACGGGAGCGTGCCGAGTGCGCGCAAGGTGCCGATCTCGCGGGTGCGTTCGATGATCGCCATCGCCATCGCGTTGGTGACGACGAACACGACGATCACGCCGATGATCAGCCCCAGCGCGCCGAAGATGCGGTTGTAGAGACCGCGCACCGACTGGTAGAAGAACGCCTGGTCCAGCCAGGTCTGCACGGTCAGCTTCGGGTTCGCGGCGGCGACGCGCTGCTGCGCGGGGCCGGTGGCGTCCATGCGCGAGAGGAACACGCCCAGCGTCGAGACGCGCTTCGTGTTCAGCAGCTTCTGCGCGGTCGCGATGTCGGTGTAGACCAGGCGCTTGTCGATGTCGGGCACGCCGGTCGAGAACACGCCCTTGACGCGCACATCCAGCGCGTTCAACGCGCCGTCGGTCGTGCTGGCGAGCAGGGTCAGGCTGCTGCCGGGCGCGGCCTTCAGGCTCTTCGCGAGCCCTTCGCCCAGCATCACCTCGGCGTCCGACGTCCCGGATGCCAGCACCTGCCCGGCCACGACGTTGAGGAACGGGCCCTTGACCGCGAACTCGGCATCGGGTTCGACGCCGGTCGCCAGCATCACGGTCGACTTGTCGCCGTTGCTGATCAGGCCGCTGAACGCGACCCGCGGCAGCACCTGGCGCACCGCCGGGTCGGCGAGCAGCGCGGCCTTCAGTGCATCGGCGTTGTCCAGGCCGTGCTGCAGCGGCGTGTCCTCGTCCTTCGTGAACTGCTCGGGCTGACCGACGATCAGATGCCCGGTGCTGCGCGCCGCCGACTGCGCCAGCGCCTGGTAGGTGAACAGCGCGAAGCCGCCGGCCAGCAGGATCGCCGCGGTGCCGAGCGTCGCGATCGCGACCGTGACCAGCGAACGGCGCCGGTTGCGCAGCGTGTTCTGCCACGCGAACGTGAGCCATTTCATCGTCATTGCAGCCTCCCGTCGAGCAAGGACAGCACGCGGTCGCAGCGCTGCGTGAGCCGGCTGTCGTGAGTCGCGATCACGAAGGCCGCGCCTTCGGCATGGCAGCGTTCGCGCATCAGCGCGAGCACCTGATCGGCGGTGTGCGAGTCGAGGCTCGCGGTCGGCTCGTCGGCGATCACGAGCTTGGGGCGCTTGACCAGCGCCCGCGCGATCGCAACGCGCTGGCGCTGGCCGCCCGAGAGCGCATCGGGCCTGTGCTGCGCGTGTTCGGCCAGGCCCACCGCGGCGAGCTGCTGCGCGACCCGCTCGCGCCGTTCGGCGGCCGGCACGCCGGCGATGAACAGCGGGTAGTCGACGTTCTCCGCCACCGTCATCACCGGCACGAGGTTGAAGCTCTGGAACACGAAGCCCAGCGCATCGCGGCGCAGCAAGGTGCGCTGCGGGTCGTTCAGCGCCGAGACGCTGCGGTCGCCGAACACGATCTCGCCGCGGTCCGGCGTGTCGATCAGCCCGGCCAGGTTCAGGATCGTGCTCTTGCCGCTGCCCGACGGGCCGGTCAACGCGAGCAGCTCGCCGCGCCCGACCTCGAGGTCGACGCCGCGCAGCGCCGGGATCACGTGCTGGCCGAGGCGGTAGGTCTTGTGCACGTTGCGCAGCGTGATCACTGCACCGGCCAGCACGGCCGAGACGGTCCTGCGCGGCGAGCCGTCCACTGTCGCGAGCGCCCCGCCGTTCATGCCAGCTCCTTCAGCTTCGCGCGTGCCGCGTCGGCCTGCGGCGCGGCGTTGCGGATCACATCGTCCAGGTGACGCCGCGCGTCGTCCTTGCGCTGCTCCTTGGCCGCCAGCGCCGCGGCGCGCATCCACACCGCGCCCTTGAACGGCAGCGGCGCACGCTCGAACAGCGGGCTTGCGAGCACGTCGGCCAGCAGCTTCGCACCGCGGTCGGCGCGGTTCATGAACGGCGGCACCGCGAGGAACGTGGTCGCCGCGACGAAGCGCACTTCGAGCGCGCCGGGCGTGTTGTGCTGCAGCGGCGCGTCGTGCGCCGGTGTCAGCATCGCCAGCGCCTTGTCGATGCGGGCCAGACCGTCTTCGGCGTAACCCATCTTCTTCCACGGCAGCGACGTGGTGGATGCCTTCATCGTCGTCGCGGCACCCGAGTAGGCCAGCAGCACCGGGTTCGCGGGCTCGGCTTGCAACAGGGCGTCGAACGCGTCGGCCGCCGCGTCGACGGCCGACGCGTTGCCGGCCGAGGCCTGGTTGAACGACTGGAACGCGCTCTGGAACGGCCCGTCGGCCGCGGCGCAGGCTTTGCCGGCCGCCGCCAGCGTGGCCAGCGCCATCACGCCGACAACGGCGATGTGGCGGATCGACAGGTCTCGAGTCGGATGAAAAGCGGACATGGCGGTCACTCCGAAGGGGTGGGCTGAGGTTCCGGTGCGGGCCGGGGCTGCGTGATGGGGCTGCACGTTAGAGGCGGGCGCGCCGACGCGCCGCAGCGCTGCGACCGGTCGACGGCCCAAGTCGCGAAACGCCGTCGGCACGGCGCGAAGTGCGGCTCGGCCTGCGCACGGAACGCCGCTGGAAGGGCCTGGAATGCGGGCGGCGCGCTCCG
>DATEFR010000127.1:0-5168 GCA_035280545.1 Burkholderiaceae bacterium
CGGGATGAAGGGCGGCGGCGGGGCTTCCAGCATCGTCGGCGGGCGCACCACGGCAATCTCGGGCGGCGGCGGGCGGACCGCTTCGATCACCTTGGTCTCGACCGGCGGGTAGGCCACCTCCATCGTCTTCTTCGAGAGCCCGATGAACAGCGCCCAGATCACGAGTGCGTGCAGCAGCGCGACGCACCCGAACGCGACCATGTGCCGGCGCGGATCGAGCTGACGTCCGGCGAAGCTCGTGATGCCGCTGCGGCGCAGCCATTGGACCACTCTGATACCAATGTCAGACCGGCGCTCGCGCGGCCGGCGCACCCTGCGCGGTACCTCGACGATCCTGCGGGGAAGGTCGGTCCGCTGCGTTTCCATCCCGATGCCCTGGCGCTTGGTGCGGCGGCTACCAGCGAATGGGCGGCGTCCCGGGCCGCCGCTCGACCAGCGCTGCGTTCGCACGGCTGAATGGGCGGCAGCCGATGAACGGCTCCGGCGGGCGCCGCGCCGAGAGCGGCGACGGGTGGTTCGCTGCGAGCACCACGTGCCGGGCCGCGGCGTCGATCAGCGCGCGCTTGCGCTGCGCCGCCGCACCCCAGAGCAGGAAGACGATGGGCTGGGGTTCTGCGACGACACGTGCCAGCAGCGCGTCGGTCAGCAGCTCCCAGCCGCGATTCGCATGGCTGTGCGGCTGCCCGTCCTCGACGGTCAGCACGGTGTTCAGCAGCAGCACGCCTTGCATCGCCCAGGGAGTCAGGTCATCGCGGCAAATGGACGGCGCGCCGGTATCCGAGCGCACCTCGGCGAGCATGTTGCGCAAGCTGGGCGGCGGCTTGAAACCGGGCGCAACCGAGAACGCGAGACCTTGTGCCTGACCCGCGCCGTGGTACGGATCCTGGCCGAGGACCACGACGCGCACGTCGCGCGGCGCGGTCAGCGCGAGCGCATGGAAGACGTGGCGCGGGTAGACGATGGCGCCGCCGGCAACGCGCGCGTCGATGAAGGCGATCAGCGCGCGACCGGCATCGCTCCGTGCGAACGGCGCGGTGATGTCGCGCCAGGCCGGCGGCACGCGCGCGAACACCTCGGCGAGCGACTCGCGCAAGCGGTTGTCGGTCACGACGCCCGGCGCCTGATCGACCGTCGCGGCCTCCGTCGTCATCGCGCTGCGGGCGCTGCGCGGAACAGCTCGGCCAACGCTGCACCCGGATCGGCAGCGCGCATGAACGCTTCGCCGACGAGGAACGCATGCACGTTCGCATCGCGCATGCGCTGGACGTCGCTCGCACCGAGGATGCCGCTCTCCGTGACCAGCAGCCGCTCGCTCGGCACGTGCTTCAGCAGGCCCAGCGTCGTGTCCAGCGTCACCTCGAACGTACGCAAGTTACGGTTGTTGATGCCCAGCAGCGGCGTCTTCAGGCGCAATGCGCGGTCCAGTTCGGCGCCGTCGTGCACCTCGACCAGCACCGCCATGCCGAGCTCGTGCGCCTGGGCCTCGAGTTCGATCATCAGGCCATCATCGAGGCAGGCGACGATCAGCAGGATGCAGTCGGCGCCCATCGCGCGCGCTTCGTAGACCTGGTAAGGGTCGACGATGAAGTCCTTGCGCAGCACCGGCAGCGCGCACGCGGCGCGGGCCTGCTCGAGGTAGGCGCCGTCGCCCTGGAAAAACTGCCGGTCGGTCAACACGCTGAGGCAGGCCGCGCCGTGCTCGGCATAGCTCGCGGCGATCTCGGCCGGCACGAAGCGCTCGCGGATCACGCCCTTGCTCGGGCTGGCCTTCTTGATCTCGGCGATCACACCGGCATCGCCCTTCGCGATTCGCGCACGCAGCGAGCCGAGGAAATCGCGCTGGCCCCTGAGCTGCTCGGCATCGCGGCGCAGCGAATGCAGGTCGCGTCGGCGCTTCGCTGCCGCGATCTCGTCGCGCTTGACCGCGACGATCTTGTCGAGAATATCGCTCATGCCGCCACCAGCTCCTTCGTCCGCGCCACGAACTGCTGCAGCTTCGCGAGCGCCTTGCCCGCCGCGATCGTCTCGCGCGCCAGTGCGATGCCGTCGGCCATCGTCGGCGCGACGTTCGCCGCGTACAGCGCGACGCCCGCGTTCAGCACGACGATGTCGCGCGCCGGGCCCGGCTCGTTGGCCAGCACCGACTGCAGCAGTGCGCGCGACTGCTCGGGCGTCTCGACCTTCAGCGCGCGGTTGCTCGCCATCGTCAGGCCGAAGTCCTCGGGGTGGATCTCGTACTCGCTGATCGCCCCGTCCTTGTACTCGCCGATCATCGTCGCGGCGCCCAGCGAGACCTCGTCCATCCCGTCGCGGCCGTAGACCACGACCGCATGCTCCGCGCCCAGCCGCTGCAGCGCGCGTACCTGGATGCCGACCAGGTCCGGGTGGAACACGCCCATCAGGATGTTCGGCGCGTCGGCCGGGTTCGTCAGCGGCCCCAGGATGTTGAAGATCGTGCGCACGCCCAGCTCCTTGCGCACCGGTGCGACGTTCTTCATCGCCGGATGGTGATTGGGCGCAAACATGAAGCCGATGCCGGTGTCGGCAATGCAGCGCGCGATCGCCTGCGGCGACAGGTTCAGCGGCACGCCCAGCGTCTCCAGCACGTCGGCGCTGCCCGACTTGCTGCTGACGCCGCGGTTGCCGTGCTTGCTGACACGCGCGCCGGCCGCCGCGGCGACGAACATCGAGCAGGTCGAGATGTTGAAGGTGTGCGAGCTGTCGCCGCCGGTGCCGACGATGTCGACCAGGTGGGTGCGGTCGGCCACATCGACCTTGGTCGAGAACTCGCGCATCACCTGCGCGGCCGCGGTGATCTCGCCTATGGTTTCTTTCTTGACGCGCAGGCCGACCAGCAGCGCGGCCATCATCACCGGCGACATCTCGCCGCTCATGATCCGCCGCACCAGCGACAGCATCTCGTCGTGGAAGATCTCGCGGTGCTCGATCGTGCGGGTCAGCGCGTCCTGGTTCGTGATCGTCATGGCGTGGGCCCTCCAGTTGTCCTTCTGGTCGTCCTTCTGTTGCCGCTCGTTCAGGCGGCCATGAATTCGGCGACCGCGGCAATCGCCCGGTCGACGCCCGACGCGTCCACGTCCAGGTGCGTGACGAAACGCAGGCCGATCAGCCCGGTGGCCAGCACGCCGCGCGACTCCAGGTGCGCAAGCAGCGGCGCGGTGCGCTGGCCTTCGACGTTCGCGAACACGATGTTGGTATCGGGCGCGACGACCGAGATGCCGGGAATGCGCGCGAGCCCGTCGGCGAGGCGGCGTGCGTTGACATGGTCCTCGGCCAGGCGCTCGACATGGTGATCCAGCGCGTAGTCGGCGGCCGCGGCCAGCAGCCCGACCTGGCGCATGCCGCCGCCCAGCATCTTGCGGATGCGCCGCGCCTGCTCGATCAGCGCCTTCGAGCCGCACAGCGCCGAACCGACCGGCGCGCCCAGGCCCTTGCTGAAGCAGACCGAGACGCTGTCGAAGCCGCGCGCGAGGTCGGCCATCGGCGTGCGCGACGCGACCGCGGCGTTGAACAGTCGCGCGCCGTCCAGATGCGCGGCGAGACCGTGGCGGTGCGCGAGCGCAGTCGCGTCGTCCAGATAGGCTTTCGGCAGCACCTTGCCGTTCCAGGTGTTCTCCAGGCACAGCAGCCGGGTGCGCGCGAAGTGCTCGTCATCGGGTTTGATCGCCGCTTCGATGTCGGCCAGCAGCAGCGTGCCGTCATCCTGCTGCGGCAGCGGCTGCGGCTGGATGCTGCCGAGCACCGCCGCACCGCCGGCCTCGTAGCGGTAGGTGTGCGCCATCTGGCCGACCAGCGCCTCGTCGCCGCGCTGGCAGTGCGCGAGCAACGCACACAGGTTGCCCTGCGTGCCGCTCGCGACGAACAGCGCGGCCTCCTTGCCGAGCAGCGCGGCGATGCGCTCCTGCAGGGCGTTGACGGTCGGGTCGTCGCCGAACACGTCGTCGCCGACCGTGGCGCGGGCGATCGCCTCGCGCATCCCCGGCGTGGGCCGGCTCACGGTGTCGCTGCGCAGGTCGACGATGTTCTTCGTGCCGCTCGAGTCGCTCATGCCGCCAGCTCCAGGAAGTTCTTCAGCATCGCATGCCCGTGCTCGGTCAGGATAGATTCCGGGTGGAACTGCACACCTTCGAGCGGCGTCTTGGTGCCGGCCAGCTCGCGGTGCCGCACGCCCATGATCTCGCCGTCCTGCGAGGTCGATGTGACATCCAGTACCGCGGGCAGCGAATCCTGCTCGATCACGAGCGAGTGGTAGCGGATCACCGTGAACTGCTTCGGCAGCGCATGGTAGACCCCGCGCTCGTCGGTCGTGATCACGTCGGTCTTGCCGTGCATCTGCGTCTTCGCGCGGATGATGCGGCCGCCCAGCGCCGCGCCGATCGCCTGGTGCCCCAAGCACACGCCGAGGATGGGCAGCTTGCCGGTGAAGGCGCGGATCGCGGCGACGCAGACGCCGGCCTCGGCCGGCGAGCACGGGCCCGGCGACAGCACGAGGCGGTCGGGCCGCAGCGCGCCGATCTCCTCGACCGTGATCTCGTCGTTGCGGAACACACGCACGTCCTCGCCCAGCTCGCCGAAGTACTGCACGAGGTTGTAGGTGAACGAGTCGTAGTTGTCGATCATCAGCAGCATGTCAGAAGCCCTCCTCGACGAGTTCGGCCGCGCGCAGCAGCGCACGCGCCTTCGCTTCGGTCTCGCGCCATTCCATCTCGGGGATCGAATCGGCGACGACGCCGGCCGCCGCCTGCACATACAGCGTCTGGTTCTGGACGATGCCGGTGCGGATCGCGATCGCGAGATCCATGTTGCCCGTGTAGCTGACGTAGCCGACGGCGCCGCCGTACAGCCCGCGCTGGTGCGGCTCGAGCTCGTCGATGATCTCCATCGCGCGGATCTTCGGCGCGCCGGTCAGCGTGCCGGCCGGGAAGGTGGCGCGCAGCACGTCCATGTTGCTCATGCCTTCCTTCAGCAGCCCTTCGACATTGCTGACGATGTGCATCACATGCGAGTAGCGCTCGATCACGAAGGCCTCGGTCACCTTGACGCTGCCGGTCTTGGTGATGCGGCCGATGTCGTTGCGCGCCAGGTCGATCAGCATCAGGTGCTCGGCACGTTCCTTCGGGTCGGCCAGCAGCTCGGCCTCAATGGCCTTG
>DATEFR010000128.1:0-5112 GCA_035280545.1 Burkholderiaceae bacterium
GGAGGCCAAGCCTGCCGCTGCGGCTGCCAAGCCCGACCTGGCCAAGGGTGAAGCGACCTCGAAGAACGTCTGCGCGGCCTGCCACACGAGCGACGGCTCGCGCGGCAGCCCGGCCAACCCCATCATCCAGGGCCAGCACCCGGAATACCTGGCCAAGCAGCTCGCCGAGTTCAAGGCCGGCAAGCGCACGAGCCCGGTGATGCAGGGCATGGCCGCGCCGCTCTCCGACGCCGACATGAAAAACGTCGCCGCTTTCTACGCCGGCAAGACCGCCAAGCCCGGCTTCGCGAAGAACAAGGACCTGGTGTCGCTCGGCGAGAAGATCTATCGCGGCGGCATCCTCGATCGCATGATCCCGGCGTGCGCCGGCTGCCACGGCCCCAACGGCTCGGGCATCCCGGCACAGTACCCGCGCCTGGCCGGCCAGCACGCCGACTACACCGCCGCGCAGCTCACGGCGTTCCGCAGCGGCACCCGGGCGAACAGCCCGCAGATGGCCGGTGTCGCGGCCAAGATGAACGACAAGGAAATCAAGGCGGTCGCCGACTACATCGCCGGGCTGCACTGAGCCCCGCGGAAGGCGCCTTCCCGATCCTTACCAACGAGGCCGGTCTTGGACCGGCCTTCGTCTTTTCTGCCCCCGCAAACCCGATAATTTCAGCCCTATGACCGCCATGACGACCGGCATCGAAGTCCGCTCGCGTTCGCGCTGGCTGCGCGACGCCGTCGAGCTGGTGTCGTCGATGCGCTTCTCGATCTCGCTGCTGACGGTGATCTGCATCGCCTCGGTGATCGGCACGATCGTCAGCCAGCATGAGCCCTTCTCGAACTACGTCAACAAGTTCGGGCCGTTCTGGGCACAGCTCTTCGCCGCGGTCGGCCTCGACACGGTCTACAGCGTCTGGTGGTTCCTGCTGATCCTCGCGTTCCTGGTCATCTCGACTTCGTTGTGCATCGCGCGCAACACGCCGAAGATCCTGCACGATCTGCGCACCTACAAGGAGAACCTGCGCGAGCAAAGCCTCGCGGCGTTCCACCACAAGGGCAGCGCCGAGGTGGCGCAGGACAGCGAGGCCACGTATGCACGCGTCGCCACGCTGCTGGTCGACGAGGGCTGGCGCGCCAAGGTCGAGCAGCGCCGCGAGGCCGATGGCACGCTGCGCGGCACGATGATCGCCGCGCGCCGCGGCACGACGAACCGGCTCGGTTATCTCGCCGCGCATTCGGCGATCGTGCTGATCTGCATCGGCGGCCTGTTCGACGGCGACCTGATCGTGCGCGCGCAGATGCTGCTGCAAGGCAAGACACCGTACTTCGGCGACGGCTTCATCAAGGACGTGCCGCCGCAGCACTGGCTCAGCCCGAACAACCCGACGTTCCGCGGACAGCTGCCGGTCGTCGAAGGCGCACGCGTCGGCACCGCGCGGCTGACGCTGGGCGACGGGCTGCTGCTGCAGCCGCTGCCATTCGACGTCGAGCTGAAGAAGTTCATCGTCGACTACTACGCGACCGGCATGCCCAAGCTGTTCGCCAGCGAGATCGTGATTCACGATCGCGACACGGGCGCCGCGATTCCCGCGACCGTGAAGGTCAACGAGCCGGTGTTCCACCGCGGCGTCGCGATCTACCAGAGCAGCTTCGACGACGGCGGCTCGGCGTTGAAGCTGCGTGCGATCCCGCTGACGCCGGGCGGGCACGCGTTCGACATCAATGGCGCCGTCGGCGGCACGACCGAGCTGTCGAACGGCGCGAACAAGCTCACGCTGGAGTTCACCGGGCTGCGCGTGATCAACGTCGAGAACCTCGGCGGCGACAGCAAGGACGGCGGGACCGACGTGCGCAAGGTCGACCTGGGCTCGCTCGCCGATCACCTGGGCGCCGGCAACAAGGTGCGCAGCAAGCGCGAACTGCGCAACGTCGGGCCGTCGGTCAGCTACAAGCTGCGCGACGCCGCCGGCCAGGCGCGCGAGTTCAACAACTACATGCTGCCGATCGAGCTCGATGGGCAGCGCGTCTTCCTCGCCGGCACGCGGGACAAGCCGGACGAGGCCATGCGCTACCTGCGAATCCCGGCCGACGACCAGGACAGCATCGCCGGCTGGGTGCGCCTGCGCGAGGCGCTGCTCGACCCGGCGATGCGCGAGAAGGCCGCGAGCCGCTACGTCGCGCTCGCGACGCCGGCCGACAAGCCGCAGATGGCGCAACAGCTGCAGGTGACCGCGCTGCGCGCGCTCGGGCTGTTCGCCGGCGCCGACGCGGTCAAGGGCAGCCGTGCCGACGGCAAGCCGCCCGGCGGCCTGCAGGCGATCTCCGACTTCATCGAAACCAGCGTGCCGGCTCCCGACCGCGGCCGCATTTCCGAGGTGCTGCTGCGCATCCTGAACGGCAGCCTGTTCGAGCTGCTGAATGCGACCCGCGAGAACGCCGGTCTTGCGCCGCTGAAGCCCGACGAAAAAACCCAGGCGTTCATGACGCAGTCGGTGCTGTCGCTGTCGGACAGCTTCTTCTACCCGGCGCCGGTGCTGCTGGAGCTGACCGATTTCAAGCAGGTGCAGCAAAGCGTCTTCCAGGTCGCGAAGGCGCCGGGCAAGATCCTGGTCTACATCGGGGCGGTGCTGCTGATCGTCGGCGTGTTCGCGATGCTCTACATTCGGGAACGGCGGTTGTGGGTCTGGATCGCGCCGCTGGGCGCGGATGCCGGCAACGGAACCAAAATCGCGACCGCGCTGTCGACCACACGCCGCACGCTGGACATCGATGCGGAGTTCGAGCGCCTGAAGCGCGCGATCCTGGGTGAAGGAGCTGCAGCATGAACACGACCACGATGACCCTGGGCCGAAGCACCGGTCCGCTCGGCCTCTTCAGCGGCAGGAGCTGGTATGACTGGCTGTTCGCGGCCGTCGTCCTCGCCGGCGGCGTGTTCGCGTTCTCGCGCTACGCGGTCGCGATGGACGTCTACGAGAAGGCCATTTTGATCGGCGCGCTCCCGGTCGCGATCGCGCTCGGCTGGTTCTGGGGCGCGATGCGCACGCTGATGCTGGGTGTTGCGATGGCGACGCTGCTCGCGATCGGCCTGTACAACCAGCACCTCGACAACTTCGGCGCCGACCTCGCGCAGGCCGACCACGTCTTTCTGCTCAAGTACTTTCTGTCGAGCCAGAGCGCGATCCTGTGGATGGGCGTGCTGTTCTTCATGAGCACCGCGTTCTACTGGATCGGCCTGTTCGCGAAGCGCGCCGACAACGCCGCGGTGCGCATCGCCTCGCGGCTGGCGTGGGTCGCGGTCTTCATGGCGCTGACCGGCACGATGGTGCGCTGGTTCGAGAGCCACCAGATCGCGCCGGACATCGGCCACATCCCTGTCAGCAACCTGTACGAGGTGTTCGTGCTGTTCTGCTGGCTGACGACGCTGTTCTATCTGTACTACGAACAGCACTACGGCGCGCGTCTCGGCGCCGCCGGCGCCGGCGAGACGCCAGGCGCGGACACGGCGGGCGGCGCGGGCATCGGCGGAATGGGCGCGTTCGTGATGCTGGTCGTCAGCGCGGCGGTCGGCTTCCTGCTCTGGTACACGGTCGCTCGCGAGGCGCAGGAGATCCAGCCGCTGGTGCCGGCGCTGCAAAGCTGGTGGATGAAGCTGCACGTACCGGCCAACTTCATCGGCTACGGCAGCTTCTCGCTGTCGGCAATGGTCGCGTTCGCGTACCTGGTCAAGCGCCACGCGAGCGAAACGAACTGGCTCAAGCTCGTGCCGCTGCTCGGACTGGGCATCGTGCTGTGCATCGAGCCCCTCGTGTTCCGCAAGAACCCGATCGAGGCGATCAGCAGTTACTGGGCGGTGTACTTCGGCCTCGGGGCGTTGATCGTCGGCGGCATCCTGCTCGCGCGCCGGCGCATCGCCGAGCGGCTGCCCTCGGCCGACGTGCTCGACGACGTGATGTACAAGTCGATCGCGGTCGGCTTCGCGTTCTTCACGATCGCGACCATCCTCGGCGCGTTCTGGGCGGCGGAAGCCTGGGGCGGCTACTGGAGCTGGGACCCGAAGGAAACCTGGGCGCTGATCGTCTGGCTGAACTACGCCGCCTGGCTGCACATGCGGCTGATCAAGGGGCTGCGCGGTGCGGTGTCGGCCTGGTGGGCCTTGACCGGGTTGGTCGTCACGACCTTCGCGTTCCTCGGCGTGAACATGTTCCTTTCGGGTCTGCACTCGTACGGCCAGCTGTGAGGCCCGCACTGCCGCGGGCGGCCGTTTCGACGTAGAGTGCGGGCCATGCCGTACGTCCGCCGCCACGCCGCAACCGGTCTGATCGAAAGCCTGCATCGCCGCGACGAGGGCGTCGGCGACGAGTTCCTCGGCGACGATCACCCCCAGGTGCAGGCCTTCGTCGGCAATGCCGAGGGCGACCAGCGTGAATTCACCCGCCTCGACGCCGATTTCGTGCGCGTTCTCGAGGACGTGATCGACACGCTGATCGTCAAACACGTGCTGAACCTGACCGACCTGCCGGAGCAGGCGCAGGCCAAGCTGCTCGCCCGCAAGAGCTTCCGGGAACGCGCATCCAAGAGCTCGCTCCAACTGTTCCAGCAGCCTACCGATTTCGGCGACGTGATCTGACGGCGCCGGCATGCGGTACCCCGCTCCGTAAGAAACGGAGTCTTGCGCCGACTGACGTGTAGTCGGTACAGCTTTTACGGGACGCTTGGTCATGCACTTCCTCCAGGATCGTGGTTTCATCCACCCCGTCGCGTCGGAGATCACGCCGCGCGGCGCCTATCTCGGTCGGCGCGAGCTGCTGAAGCACCTCGCGACCGGAGCCGCCGGTGCGGCGCTGGCCGCCTGGGCCGGCCGCGATGCGCTCGCACAGGCGGGCATGCCATCGCGCCCGAACAAGCTCGCAGCCCTGCCGGGCACGCGCAGCGCGGTCGTCGGCGCGGTGACGATGGAAAAGCCGACGGCCTACGCCGACGTGACCGGCTACAACAACTTCTACGAGTTCGGCACCGACAAGGACGACCCCGCCGACCACGCGGGCACCCTCAAGCCGAGGCCGTGGACCGTGTCCGTCGAGGGCGCGATCAACAAGCCGAAGACCTACGACATCGACGAGCTGG
>DATEFR010000129.1:0-7439 GCA_035280545.1 Burkholderiaceae bacterium
GCGGAGCTTCGCGGCTTGAACTGAAGGAGGTGTCATGGCACAGCTCGACCGCATCACCCAACAGCCGGAGGTCATGGGCGGCAAGCCCTGTATCCGCGGAATGCGCATCACGGTGGGGATGGTGGTCGGCCAGATCGGCGCAGGCCACAGCGTCGACGACGTGCTGGCCGACTACCCCTACCTGGAACGCGAAGACATCATGCAGGCGCTGCGCTATGCAGCCTGGCGTGCGGAGGAGCGTGAGATCCAGATCACCGGCGCATGAAGCTGCTGGTCGACATGAACCTCTCGCCTCGCTGGGTCGGCCTGTTGACCGCAGCGGGCATCGAGGCGGTGCATTGGTCCGCGGTTGGCGCGAAGAACGCGCCCGACGCGGCGATCATGGCCTATGCCCTGGCACACGACTTCGTGGTGCTCACGCATGATCTCGACTTCAGCGCCATCCTCGCCGCAACGCAAGGCGAGAAGCCCAGCGTCGTACAGCTTCGAGCAGATGACGTGAGCCCCGACGTGATCGGCCGCCAGGTATTGATCGCACTGCGGCAAACGGAGGTCGAATTGCGGGAGGGTGCAGTGATCACCATTGACCCGAATCGGACGCGACTTCGTGTGCTTCCATTGCGGGCGAAGCGCTGAAGGCAACGGAGTCGTAGCAGAGTCCGCCGTTCCCCTCGATCGCGCATCCCAGGCGATCCGATCAAGGCACCCGCTCGATCTCGATAGCCTCCAGCCGTTGGATCACCGGCGCCAGCAAACGCGCCACGTCCTGTTCCAGTGCCTCGATGCCGCTCGTGCCGTCCTTGCACGCCTGCTCGAGCACCGATGCCTGGTGCTGCAGCTCGTGCAGACCGAGCACGGCCGCCATGCTCTTGAGGTCGTGTGCCATGCGGGTCGCGGCCATGAGGTCGCCGGCCGCGCGCGCGTCGCGAAAACGTGAAGCGAAGTCGCGCTGTCCGTCGCGGAACATGCGCAGCAGGCGGCGGTACAGCGCCACGTCGCCCATCAGGCCGGCCAGTCCGGCATCCATGTCGATGCCGGAAAGACCGGCGAGCAACGGCGCGTTGGCCTCGCCATCCAGTGCGAGGCCGGTGGATCCGCCGCTCGCGTCGCTGCCGTTCATCGGGCGGCCGGCCACCGGCGGGTGCACCCATCGGGCGAGTGTCGCGAACATCACGTCGAACTTGATCGGCTTCGCGATGTGGTCGTTCATGCCGGCGGCGAGCGCCTTCTCGCGATCGCCGACCATCGCGTCGGCGGTCATCGCGATGACCGGCAGGTCACGGAACTCGGGGCGCCGGCGCAAGGCGCGGGTGGCGTCGTAGCCGTCCAGCACCGGCATCTGGCAGTCCATCAGGACCGCATCGAAGGTCTGCTGCTGCAGCATCTGCAGCGCTTCCTGGCCGTCGTGCGCGATGCTGGGCACGATGCCGGCGCGGCTGAGCACGTCCAGCGCCAGCTCGCGGTTGAAGGCGTTGTCCTCGACCAGCAGGATGCGCGCACCGGCCAGGACCGCCTGCCGGTCGTGCTGCGCCTCGACACGCCGCACCATCCGCGTCGAGCGCGGCAGCGCGAGCCCCAGCGCGGCGCAGCAGGCATCGAACAGCGTCGACGGCGTCACCGGCTTGGTCAACAGCGCGCCGACGCTGAGCTTCTCCTCGACGAGGCGCTGCAGCACGTCGTCGCGGCTGAACGCGGTCAGCATCAGCACCGTGGGCGGCGGGTGGCGCCCGGGCTGGCGCTGGACCAGCGAGCGCAGGCATTCGATGCCGTCGAGGCGCGGCATCTTCCAGTCGAGCAGCACCAGGCCGTACGGCCGGTCGGCGGCATCCGCCAGCTCGATGCGACGCAGCGCGTCCTGGCCGTCGACCGCGGTGTCGACGTCCAGGCCCAGCGCATGGCTCATCTGCGTGAGGACCTCGCGCGCGGTGGCGTTGTCGTCGACGATCAGCGCGCGCGTGCCCGGCATCTTCAGGTCGCGCGGCGGCGCGGCCAGTGCGACCGCGTCGCGCTGCAGGCCGAAGCGCACGCTGAAGTGGAACCGGCTGCCCTGCCCCAGGATGCTCTCGGCCGCGAGCTCGCCGCCCATCATGCGCACCAGGTGCCGGCTGATCGCGAGCCCGAGGCCGGTGCCGCCGTAGCGCCGGCTGGTCGAGGCGTCGGCCTGCGCGAACGGTTCGAACAGCCGTCGCTGCTCGGCAGCGCTCATGCCGATGCCGGAGTCGCGCACCTCGAAGCGCAGGCGCACCGAGGCCTGGTCGCGCTCGAGCACGGCGATCGCGACGACGATCTCGCCGCGCTCGGTGAACTTCGCGGCGTTGTTGCCCAGGTTCAGCAGCACCTGGCGCAGCCGCGACGGGTCGCCCAGCAGCGCCGTCGGCATCTGCGGCGGCTCGACGAACAGCAGCTCCAGGCCCTTCTCCTCGGCATTCAGGCCGACCAGGTTCGCCAGGTCGTCCATCACGTCGCAGAGGTCGAACGGGATGGTCTCCATGTCGAGCTTGCCGGCTTCGATCTTCGAGAAGTCCAGGATGTCGTTGATGATGCCCAGCAGCGACTCGGCCGAGCGGTGCACCTTCTGCACGTAGTTGTGCTGCTGCGGGTTCAGCCCGCTCTCCAGCGCGAGATGCGACATGCCGAGGATCGCGTTCATCGGCGTGCGGATCTCGTGGCTCATGTTGGCGAGGAACTCGCTCTTCGCCTGGTTCGCGACCTCGGCCCGCTCGGTCGCGTCGGCCAGCTGTGCGGTGCGCTGGCGCACGGCTTCCTCCAGGTGATCGCGATGCCGGCGCAAGTCCTCCAGCGCCTGCTTGCGCGACGTGATGTCGCTGATCAGCCCGTCGAATTCAGTCGGCTCGCCGCTCTCGCCCTGGCGCCGCGCGTTGAGCTGGACCCAGATCGGGCTGCCGTCGGCGCGCGCCAGCTGCAGCTCCATGCCGGCGATCTCGCCGTCGCGAGCCAGCGCCGCGAACTGGGCCTGCACCTGCTCCGGCGTGAACAGCGGCCGGCGCGCGAACTGCGCCGCATCGCGACCGTCGCCGTTGACCGCCGTCATCAGCTCGGCCGGTGTCGCGTAGCCCATCAGCCGGGCCAGCGCCGGGTTCGCGTCGTGCAGGCCGCCCGAACGGTCCAGCCGGAAGATGCCCTCCAGCGCGTTCTCGAAGATGCCGCGGTACTTGCCCTCGCTCTCGCGCAGCTGCGTCGCCGAGTCGCGCAGCCGGTCCGCCATCGCGTTGACGCGCGCGGCCAGGCGGCCCAGCTCGTCGCGCGAATCGACCGCGCAGCGCGCGTCCAGGTCGCCCTCGGCGATGCGGTCGACCGTGGTCTGCAGGCGGTGGATGGGCGCGCCGACCATGCGCCTGAGCAGCACGAAGGTCCCCGCATAGATCACCGCCACGATCGCCGCCAGCAGCGCCAGGGTCACTCGACGGGCGCGGGCGACGGTCTCCTCGACCAACGCGCGCGTCATCACGACCCGGGCCTCGCCGATCTTCTGCGGCGCGGTCGCGCCCGGCGGCGCGTACTCGACGGCCTGGACCCGCACGATCGGGTCGACCAGGTCCGACGCCTTGATCTTGGTCACGGACGACACGGTGCCGTAGCCGACCGCCGTGATGCTGAACTCGGCGACCTCGGGGTTGGGCGCCAGCGCCGCGAGCTGCTCGTCGATCGCGGCGCGGTCGACGTTCCACAGCGGATAGGCAACCGAGCGGCTGAACAGGTCGGCGATGCGCACGGCGCGCGCCTCCAGCTCGACGAAGCGGCGCTCGCGCTCGCGCTCGATCAGCCCGTAGGCCGAGCCGGCCGCCACCAGCGCGACCAGCGTGGCCAGCGCCAGCACGAGCTTGGTGTGCAAGCTGGTCGCCCGCGGGGTCAGGCGCAGCGGCAACGGCATGGTGTCATGTCTTGCGCAGCAGTGGCGCCAGGTTGAAGTCGTAGCGACCGGGCCGCGGATGAAGCACCTTCGAATAGGCGCCGAAGTCCATGGGCCCGCTGCGCTTGTAGACGGCTTGATCGTAGTGGGCCGCGTTGTGGCGGTTGACCACGGACAGGTAGTCCAGCTTCAGCGTCGGCCCGCCCTGCGCGGCGGCGAAGTCGGCGCCGTGGTGGTAGTCGTGCAGCAGCACCATCGCCCACGCGCCGATGAAAAAATGGCTGCCCATGCTGGCCGCCAGGCCGGCCTCTAGCATGCTGGCCAGCGCGTCGGGCCAGCCGCCGGTGCCGCCGACCAGCACCTTGGCACCGCTGGCCTTCACGGCGCGCAGCGCGCCCAGCGCCATCGTGTCGTTGGCGGCCCAGATGATGTTGGCCTGCGGGTAGCGCGACAGCAGCACGTTGGCCTTGCTCTGGGCATCGGCGCTGCTCCAGTCGCTGTACAGCAGCTGCAGCGTCTGCCCGCGGCCGGCGTGGGCGATGAAGTCGCTGACGCCCTGCGCGCGCTCCAGCGAGACCGGGGTGGCGCGGTCTCCGGTGATGCCCAGCACGCGCGGCTCGCGCTCGCCGAGCTGGCGATAGAGCTCTTCCATCAGGCGGTACTGGGCGCGCGCCTCGTCGGTCGTCGCGGTGCCGATCCAGTTGCGCAGGCGCTCGCGCTCGTTGCCGATCTCGCTGCGCTGCTCCGGCGTCAGGTCGTTGTGGATCACCAGCACCTTGGCCGGCGAGCGCGCGAACATCTGCAGCATCGACTGCGCGGCCAGCTTCTCGTTGACCATCACGACATAGTCCGGCTGATCGGCACGTTTCGCGACGCTCTCGGCCTGGCGCAGCATCAGCAGGTGGTCGCGCTCGGCGTACAGCACTTCGAGCTGCATCCCGAAGGTCTTCGCGGCATCGGCCATGAAGCGCGCGGTCATGCTCCAGTGCGGCCCCTTGCCGCGCTCGACCGGCTCGCCCGGGTTCAGGAACACGACCCGCGGCGCCGCCGCCGGCTGCGATGCCGCACGCCGGGCCGCGCCCCACAGCCCGGCGGCTCCGGCAACGACGGCAGTTCGGCGGTCCATGTCGCGATCTTGCGGGAACGATGCGGCGGTGATGGGAGAGGGACCGATTGCACCACGCGCGGCGGCGCCGCACAACGCCGCCAAACCCGGGTCGGCGCCCGGCGGTGTTACACCGTCAGCGCGCGGCCGTGTGCCGCTCGATCGCGCTGCGCAGATCCGCGGGGATGTCGATGGCGCGATGCGTCTCCAGCGAGGTCGTCACGATCACCTGGCGCAGGCCCATGCGCAGGTCGTCGCCGCCCTGGCCGGTACAGCGCAGCGCCAGCGTCAGCGAACGCTGCCCGAGGCGCTCGACGTCCAGCGACAGCGTGACGATGTCGCCGAGCCGGCTCACCGCCTTGAAGTCGGCCTCCAGCCGCACGGTCGGCAGCCCGACCCGGCGCTCCGCGACGAGCCGGTGGTAGCCGACGCCCAGCGCGTCGCTCACCCAGTCCTCGACCAGGCCGTTGAACATCACGAAGTACTGCGGGTAGAAGACGATGCCGGCGGGGTCGCAGTCCGAGAAGCGGATGCGGCGCTGGGCCTGGAACAGGCTCATTCGTGGGTCTCCTGGATCTTCATCGATGTTCGTCTCATTCAGTCGCGGCGGTTTCCGCAACCTGCAGGCGCAGCTCGCCGAGCCGCTCGTGCAACTGCTGCACCGCCCGTGCATCGAGCCGGCCGAACAGCTCGACCACCCAGCGCTCGTGCTCCTTGGCCATCGCCTCGAAGCTGCGCCGGCCTTCGGGCGTCAGCCGCACGATCCACGCGCGGCGATCGTTCGGGCTGCTCTCGCGGATGACCAGGCCGTCGCGCTCGAGGTCGTCGGTCAGGCCGGTGACATTGCCGCCGGTCACCATCAGGTAGCGCGACAGGTCGCGCATCTTCAGACCGTCGCGGTGGCGGTGCAGCTGCGCGAGGTAGTCGAAGCGGCTGAGCGAAATGCCGAACCGCACGCGCAGGCGCTTGCGGATCTCGTCCTCGATCTGCGTCGTGCACGACAGCATGCGCAGCCACAGCTTCAGCGCCGCATGGTCCGACTTCTGGATGCGCGCTTCGTGGCCCAGCAGTCCCAGGGAACTCACATCACCTCCCCGCCAGAGACCGAGATCGCCTGCCCGGTGATCGCCGATGCACCCTCGCCGCACAGCCAGCGGACCGCATCGGCCACCTCCTGCGTCTGCACGATGCGCTGCTGTGGATTGCCCTTCGCGAATTCGGCCCGCGCATCAGCCTCGCTGCGGCCGGTCTTCGCAACGACGTTGGCGACGCTCGCGCGCAGGATGTCTGTGTCGGTGTAGCCCGGGCACACGGCATTGACCGTGATGCCCTTCTTCGCGACCTCCAGCGCCAGCGCGCGCGTCAGCCCGATCACGCCGTGCTTGGCGGCCACATACGCGCTGACATAGGCATAACCCTTCTGCCCCGCGGTGCTCGCGATGTTGACGATGCGCCCGCTGCCGCGCTCCAGCATGTCGGGCAGCGCGGCCTGCGAGCACAGGAAAGTGCCGGTCAGGTTGACCGCGAGCATGCGCTGCCACAGCGCGAGCGAGGTCTTCGCGAACGGCGCGCTCTCGGCCTGCCCGGCGTTGTTGACGAGGATCGTGACCGGGCCGCGCGCCGCGCGCGCCGCGGCGAACGCGGCCTGGACCTGCGCTGCGTCACCGACGTCGGCCACCGCGATGCCGTGCGAACCGTTCGCGGGAGACGGCAGCTCGCTCGCCAGCGCGGCCAGCGCGTTCGCATCGCGGCCCAGCAGCGTCACGCTCGCGCCTTCGTCGGCCAGCATGCGCACGATGGCCGCGCCGATGCCGCGCGCGGCGCCGGTCACGAGGGCGTGTCGGGGTGTTTGAATCGTCATACCTTCAGGATTGTGCGGTCCGCTGCGCCGGCGTGCGGTCCCACGCGGTCGCGGTCACGCCGCGCTCGCGCAGCTTGTACTTCTGCACCTTGCCGTTCTCGGTGCGGGGCAGCTCGTCGACCAGGTCGATGTAGCGGGGGATCGCGAAGCGCGGCAGGCGCGTCTCGCAGTAGCTTGCAAGCTCGGCGGCGAGGTCGGCGCACGCGACGGCCGCACCGGGCCGCGGCAGCACTGCGGCCATCACCTCGTCCTCGGCCAGATCCGATTGCACCGGGTACACCGCGGCCGCGGCCACCGCGGCATGGCCGAGGAGTACCTGCTCGACCTCCCACGAGGAGATGTTCTCGCCGCGGCGGCGGATCGCGTCCTTGATCCGGTCTATGAAACGGAACGCGCCGTCGGCCTCGCGCACGACGCGGTCGCCGGTGTGGAACCACAGGTTGCGCCAGGCCTCGACGGTCCGCTCCGGCATGCCGAAATAGCCGCTCGCGAACGCGTACGGCTCGTCGGCGCGCAGCACCAGCTCGCCCGCCGCGCCGGGCGGCAGCTCGGCGTCGTGCTCGTCGACGACACGCGCATCGAAGCCCGGCCGCAGCCAGCCC
>DATEFR010000130.1:0-3147 GCA_035280545.1 Burkholderiaceae bacterium
GACAGCGTGTTCCACGTCGGCCAGGCCGTCGCGCGCAAGATGATCCCGCGCCAGCGCGGCCGCATCATCAACATCTGCTCGGTGCAGAGCGAGCTCGGACGCCCGAACATCGCGCCGTATGCGGCGACCAAGGGTGCGGTCAAGATGCTGACCAAGGGCATGGCGATCGACCTCGGACCGCACGGCATCAACGTCAACGGGCTGGGGCCCGGGTATTTCAAGACCGAGCTGACCGAGAAGCTGGTGGCCGACCCGCAGTTCAGCGCCTGGCTGATCGGCCGCACGCCGAGCCGGCGCTGGGGCGACGTCGAGGACCTGGGCGGCGCCGCCGTGTTCCTGGCGAGCGACGCGGCACGGTTCGTGAATGGCCATATTCTGTATGTCGACGGCGGCGTCACCGCGACGCTGTGAGCGACGACCACCACCGCCCCCACAGCAGGAATCAGCCGACAACCCGCCGATGAGCACGTTCACGCAAGTCACGCTCTACACCGACAGCGCCGACGGCCGCGCCCGCTTCCGCGAGGAAGCCATCGTGCTGAGCGAAGGCACGCCGCAGGCGCGCCTGTCGGCGCTGCGTGCAAGCGGCGGCTACCAGTTGCGTGAAAGTCCGGTCGGGTTTCGCAGCACGTTCCATTGCACCGGCTCGCCGCAGTGGGTGTTCATCCTGCGCGGCGTGATGGAGATCGGCCTGCAGGACGGCAGCACACGCCGCTTCGGCCCCGGCGAGCATTTCTACTCGGCCGACACGCTGCCCGACGGCGCGGTCTTCGACCCGGCCGTGCACGGCCACTGGAGTCGTCAGGTCGGCGACGAGCCGCTCGTCACCCTCTTCGTGCGAGGCTGACGTGCCTCCGGCCCCGAAACGTACGCGCCACACCGCCGACAAGAGCGGTGGCAAAGGCAGCGGCCGCGTCCCCGCCGGCAAGAACTTCCACGCCCGCACGCTGGACCATCTGGGCGAGGCCATCGTCGCCGGGCGCTACCCGGCCGGCACGTCGATCCCGCCGGAGCCGCTGCTGTGCGAGGAGCTGGGCGTCAGCCGCACGGTGATCCGCGAAGCGGTCAAGTCGCTGGTCGCCAAAGGGCTGCTGGTCACCGGGCCCAAGGTCGGAACGCGCGTGCTGCCCGAGGAGCAGTGGAACTGGTTCGATGCCGACGTCGTGGCCTGGCAGTCGCGCATCGGCCTCACCCGCGAGTTCCTGCGCGACCTGCAGGAGATGCGCCGGCTGATCGAGCCCGCCGCAGTGCGCCTCGCCGCCGAGCGCGCCACGCCGGCCGAGATCGCCGAGATCGAAGCCGCTTATGCCGGCATGAAGGACGCGATCGAGAACGGCGGCGACTACATCTCGCACGACCTGCGCTTCCACCAGGGCCTCTTGCGCGCCTGCGGCAACCGCATGATGGTGCAGATGAGCAAGGCGCTGGGCGCGCTGCTGCGCACCAGCTTCGAGATCTCGACCACGCTCTCGGATGGCCCGGCCGGCTCGCTGCCGCTGCACCGCGCCGTGCTCGACGCGGTGATCGAGCACTCGCCGATCAAGGCCGAGATCGCGAGCCGCCTGCTGATCGACGGCGCGCGCAAGGACATCGACCGCGTGCTCGCATCGCGCCGCAAGCTGCCGTCGCTGGCGACGCCGGCGAAGCGGTTAAAGGCGCAGGCGACGGAGAAGTGAGGCCGCCGCCCTACTCCATCACCGTGTGCAGCGAGCGTGCCGACAGCCGGTTGACGTCCAGCGGCTTGCCTCGCCCGTTTCCGTTGCCGTTACTGTCGTGGCTGTTGCGCTCGGCGGCCAGCTCGCTGATGCCGAAGACACTGCCCGAGAAATGCACGTCCTGCCGGGTGACGTGATAGCCGGCGCGGCGCAGCTTCAGGCAAGCTTCGCGCACGCGGCGAAACGCGCGCTGGCGCTGGATGTAGGCACCGATGGTCAACGCGACCCAGAATGCCGCGAGCGCGAGCATCGGCCACATCGAACTCGGCACGATGCGCGCCGAGCCGCGCGGCCACATCAACAGCATCGGCACCGCGATCAGCGCGAGCGCCACGCCGATCGCCAGCCCTATCGTCAGCTTGATCAGGTTCGCGTGGGCACGCTCGTACAGCGCGTGGTCTTCGTTGATCTCGTGAAGCTCGAGTTCGAGCAGCTTGCTTTCCATGGCAATACCTCCGATTCCCGAGCATTCTGCGAAGCGCGGCGCCGCGGCGCTTCCCCTCGATCAAGGGAGTGGCGTCAGGGCGTAACCGCGTCGCCGGCCGCCGCGGCCGCGTCGAACGCCCCCAGCACGCGCGCGACGTTCTCGCCGATCTCGGCCACCGCGTAGCCGCCTTCGAGGATGAACACGGTCGGCAACCCGAGCCCGGCGAGCTCGCGGCCTAGCCGCTGGTACTCGGGCGCTTCGAGGCGAAAGGTCGAGATCGGATCGCCGGCGTACGTGTCGACGCCCAGCGAGATCACGAGCGCACCGGGCCGATGCGCGCGGATCCGCGCACAGGCCTGCGCAAGCGCTTCGAACCAGCGTTCGTTCGAGGCCCCTGCCGGTAACGGATAGTTGCCGTTGTAGCCCAGCCCGGCGCCGCGGCCGGTCTCGTCGGCGTGCCCCAGGTAGAACGGGTACTCGGTCGCCGGGTCGCCGTGGATCGACAGGAACAGCACGTCGGAGCGCTCGTAGAAGATCGCCTGCGTGCCGTTGCCGTGGTGGTAGTCGACATCGAGCACCGCGACCCGCTCCACGCCCGCATCGACGAACGCCTGCGCCGCGACCGCCGCGTTGTTGACGAAGCAGTAGCCGCCGAGAAAATCGGGCCCGGCGTGATGCCCCGGCGGGCGCGACAGCGCGAACGCCGCGCGCTCCCCGCCCCGTTGCACGAGCGCCTGCGCGGTCAGCGCGATGTCGGCGCCCAGGCAGGCCGCCTCCCAGGTGCCCGCGGTCAGCGGCGTGCCGCTGTCGAACGAATACAGGCCCAGCTGCGCGACGACGTTGCCGGGCTCGACGTCGTCGCGAAAGCCGCGAATCGGCCAGACCGCCGGCAGCATGTCGCGCGTCTGCCCCATCGCACTCCACTCGCGCCACGCGCGCTCGAGAAAGCGCAGATAACGCGGCGCATGCACCCGCTCCAGCGGCGCGAGGCCGTGACGCTGCGGC
>DATEFR010000131.1:0-4886 GCA_035280545.1 Burkholderiaceae bacterium
CCCGTGCGGCAAGCGAGGCACCCGACGCCGGCGGGTCGACCGCGGCACTCATCGCGCTGTCGCCGCCGCTGCCGCGGACGGGAGCGCCGTGGACGTCGCCAACGCCTCGGCCACCGCGTCGATCGCCGTGCACGCCTTGAGCAATGCCGCCTGCTGCGCCGGCGTCAACGCGGTCTCGATCGCGCGGGCCAGCGAGGCTTCGCGGCGGCGCAGGTCGGCGCTCAGGCGTCGCGCGCCGAGCTTGGCCAGCGACAGCATGCTTTGGCGGCCGTCGTCGGGGTGCGGCGCACGCACGATCCAACCCTCGGCCTCGAGCTCGGCCAGCAGCCGCGTCAACGTCTGCAGCCGCACGCGCTCGTGGGCGGCCAGCGCAGTCGGCGTCATCGGCCCGAGGCGGTACAGCGCGCCCAGCACGCCCAGCCGCGCGCTGCCGATCGCATCGGCCGGCTGGGCCTGGCGCAGCTGGCGCATCAGCCCGAACAGCGAGGTGCGCAATCGGATCGCGGTGTGCTCGATGGCGTGCTTGGTGTCGGCGTTCATGCGCCGATTATAAGATCGGTCTTACTATCCGGCGATGCCGAGCCGGCGCTTCAGCTCGTGAGGCGCGAGCGCGCCGGGCGCGGCCTTCACGAGCTCGACCATGCGGCGGTTCAACGGCGCATCGACGCCGTGCTCGTGCGCCAGCTCGACGACGGCGCCGCACAGCGCATCGATCTCGGTCACGCGGCCGAGCTGCAGATCGTCGGCCATGCTCGAGCGCGCCTGCGGGTCTATGCGCAGCATGCGCGCCGCGACGAGCTTGAACAGCGGGGTCGGCAGCCGCAGCAGCTTGATCAGCAGCGGCGGCTTCACCGCCGCGACTTGCGCGGGCGCGATGCCGGCGCGCGCCAGCACCGCGCAGGTCTCGGCCATCAGCGCGGCGAGGCACTGCCGATAACCGCGCTCGAGCAGCTCGTCGCGCAGCGGCCGGCCCGACAACGCGTTGACCGGGTTGTTCAGGTTCAGCAGCAGCTTGCCCCACTGCACCGGGCGCAGATCGGCATGCAGCATCAGCGGCAGGCCGGCGCGCGCGAAGACCGGCTGCCAGGCGCGCAGCTCCGGATCGTCCTGCGCCGCGAGCTGGCCGGTCGTGCCGCGGTGGTAGTGCCCCGGCGCGATCTCGGCGACGTTGTACGGCACCATGCCCGGCAGCACGTGCAGGTGCGGCGCCGCGGCGCGCGCGACGGCCGCGTTGCTGACGCCGTTCTGCATCGAAACCACCAACGTGCCGGGATGCAGCACGGCCCCGAGCTCGGCGGCGGCGCTCGCGGTCGCCCCGCTCTTCACGGTCAGCAGCACGAGCGAAGGCTGCACATCGGCCGGCACCGTGCTCGTGACGTTCAGCACCTCGGGGGCCAGCGCGACACGGCCGCCGTCGAGATCGGTCACCGTCAGGCCGTGCTCGGCCAATGCCGTGGCCACGCGCGGCCGCGCGACGAAGGTCACCGCGATGCCGCTCGCGGCCAGCGCACCGCCGAGGTAGCAGCCTATGCTGCCGGCGCCCATCACGAGCACCGGGCCGGGAAATTCGGAGACCGACACCTTCTTCAGCCGAGGATGGGCCGGCCGGTCACCCAGACATGCGCCTTCCAGACGAACAGCGCATACAACGCGAGCCCGCCGACGATCGCGATCGCGTCGTTGAACGGACTCGGCGGGGCACCGGGAATCGGCCGCGCCGGGCGCTTGTTCAGCGAGATGCGATCGGCCACGGCCCAGGCGAGGAAGGCGCCGAACAACAGCACGTCGCCCAGCGTGCCGTTGGACAGCAGGTGCGCGAACGCCCAGAGCTTGGTCGCCGCGAGCATCGGGTGCTGGGTCGCGGCCTTGATGCGGCCCGGCGCATAGGCGGCGATCAGCAGCGGGAACACCGGCAGCATCAGCAGCATCGTCACGTGCCGCATCCACGCCGGCGGGCTGTAGAGCACGACGGGGTCGTGCCGCGCGATGCCGAACCCGTTGATCAACAACACGAGGCCCACGATCGCGACCGCGGTGTACAGCCCGCGCCAGGCCAGCTTCAACCGCGCGGCCTGCGCATCGCGCCACGCCGGCGCGACGATCGCGACCGAGTGGATGCCGAAGAACAGCACGATGCCGACGATGAGCTGGGTCATGGCAGATCCTTCGCGCGCCATGCGCGGGCATCCAGGTCCGCGCAGTGTAGACCGCCGTATGGGCAGTCTCGACGCAGGATCAATCGTCGACGAAGCCGCCCTTGTAGAAGCTCCAGGCCGTGCCGTCGTGCAGGTAGAACGCGCCGTCGGCGCAGAAGTCCCTGCCGGGAAAGAACTCGCGGTAGGCCTTGGGCACGAGGCGTTCGAGCTGCGCGTCGCTCAGCGCCTCGAACTGCTCGGGCGTGATCGGCTGGCCGACGCGCAGCCGCGGCGTATCGTCAGCGGGCACCGTCGCGTGCGACCACGACCTTGACGGTCTTGACCAAGATGCGCAGGTCCATCCAGACCGAACGCTCCTCGACATAGCGCCGGTCGAGCGCAACGCGCTCGTCGTAGCTCGTGTTGTTGCGGCCGCTGACCTGCCACAGCCCGGTCATGCCGGGGCGCACGCTGAGGTAGTGCCAGCGCACGCGGCCATACCGCGTCAGCTCGCCGACCGTGATGGGCCGCGGGCCCACCAGGCTCATCTCGCCGCGCAGCACGTTGAAGAGCTGCGGCAGCTCGTCCAGGCTGGTGCGGCGCAGGAAGTGGCCGATCGGCGTGATGCGCGGATCGTTCTGCAGCTTCTGTTCGCGCCGCCATTCGGCGCGCGCCTGCGGATCCGCTTCGAGCAGCTCGGCGAGCATGCGCTCGGCATCGCGGTACATCGTGCGGAACTTCATGCAGCGGAACAGCTTCCCGCCGTGCCCGACACGATAGTGCGCGAACAGGATGGGCGCACCATCGCTGCGCATGATCATCAGCGCCACGACGCCCATCAGCGGGGCCAGCAGCAAGAGGATGAGCAGCGCGAGCAACTGGTTCACGCGTATGGCGATCATGTCGGTGACGATGTCGATCCGCCGCCTTCGGGGGCTGATCGAAAGCGCTCCGGCCAGATGGGCTTCGGCATTCATGGGAGAGGACTCCGAGTTGTTGGTGTACAGCTTGCACGCCGGCACGCTGCGATCGCGCAAATGCGCCGGCGCAAGCTCATGGGAACACCGTCTCCTTGCTGGCTCGCTACAAAAATGTGTTCCGGTGTTGCAGCGCAACAAGAACGTGACATGCCCCTTGCCGGCGGAGGGAACAGGTCAATTGCGTCAAATGAAGCAGTGGCGGCAGAGGCCGCCGGTCGCGGTGCGAATTTCGAAGAGCGCCATTCTGCGCGGCGGACATGGCGACGCAACCGCCTGAACAGGCGGGTCGCCGACACGTAATGCAACATTCGTTACAGCTGCGCACGACACCGTTCCAACACCTCTCACGAGGGAAATGTCGAGCTTGTGTCCGCTCGGACACATGCGGGACTGCCGCAGCAGCAAAGTAAAGAAATGTTTAATGCACGCTGCCGCCCATGTAGGCGCCGAGCGCGTTGCGATCGGCCGCCAGCGCATCGGCTTCGTGCACGATGCGGCCTTCGCTCATCACCGCGATGCGGTCCGACAGTGCGAGCAGCTCGTCCAGATCCTCGCTGATCAGCAGCACCGCGCCGCCGCGATTGCGCACGTCCATCAGCCGTTGATGGATCTCGGCGACCGCGGCGAAGTCCAGCCCGAAGACCGGGTTCGAGACGATCAGCACATCGGCCTCGTCGGAGAGTTCGCGCGCGAGCACGGCGCGCTGCACGTTGCCCCCCGAGAGCGAACGGATGGGGGCGAGCTCGTCACGTGTCTTCACGCCGAACTCGGCGATCAACCGCCGGGCGCGCTCGCGCAGCACGCCCGCGCGCAGCCAGCCGGCGCCGGCGGCCGGCGCGGCATCGAAGCTGCGCAGCCCGATGTTGTCGGCCACGCTCAAGTCGCCGACACAAGCGTTGCGCAGCGGCTCCTCGGGCAGGCTGCGCACCTTGAGGCGGCGGTTCTGCGCGCGGGTCGCGGCATAGGTTTCGGGACGGCCTTGCGCGCCGCCGATCACGACCGTGCCCGAGACGCGTGCCCGCTGCCCGACCAGCGCCTCGGCCAGCTCGCGCTGGCCGTTGCCCGAAACCCCTGCGATGCCGACGATCTCGCCGGCATGCACGGTGATGTCCAGCGCGTCGACGGCACGCGCGCCGCGGTCGCCGTCGACGACCAGCTTGTCGATGCGCAGCCGCGCGAAGCCGGGCGCGCGCTCGGTACGCTGCGGCGCGCTGAACTCGCGCTTGGCTTCGTCCGCGCTGCCGACCATCTCGCTCGCGAGCTGCGCCGCGCTGGCATCGCGCACCGCGTGCGCCGCGACCAAGCGGCCCTTGCGCAGCACGCTGACATCGTCGGCGTATGCATCGACCTCGCGGAACTTGTGCGTGATCAGCACGATGCTGCAGTCGCCGGCATGGGCGCGGTCGCGCAGCAGGCCCAGCACCTCGTCGGCTTCCTGCGGCGTCAGCACCGAGGTCGGCTCGTCGAGGATCAGCAGGCGCGGCTTCAGCAGCAGCTGCTTCAGGATCTCGAGCTTCTGCTTCTGGCCGGCCGACAGGTCCTGCGGCATCGCATCGAGGTCGAGCTTGAACGGCGTGGTCTCGAGAAAGGCCGCGAGCTCGGCGCGCGCCCGGCCCCAGCGGATCATCGCCGGCAGATGGCCGCGTGCGAGCAGCAGGTTCTCGGCCACGGTCATGCCCGGCACGACCGTGAAGTGCTGATAGACCATGCCGATGCCAAGATCGCGGGCGACCACCGGTGTCGCGATGTCGTGCTCGCGGCCGTCGATCAG
>DATEFR010000132.1:0-2156 GCA_035280545.1 Burkholderiaceae bacterium
CCGCCGAGCGATTCGGCACCGCATCGATGATCGCCGGTGGCGCTTGCGGCGTCTTCGCGGTCGCGATGGTGTTCGCCACCCTGCGTGCACGCCGGCCTTGAAGCCGCCGTATCCTTGCATATCTTCTCCCTTTCCCCTCAGGAGTCTCCCGTGAGCAAACGCCACGCCGTCCGTCTGGAAACCCCCTCGGACTCCCCTGCCGTCAAGGAGCGCAGCTCGCGCCTCGAAGAAACGCTGTCGTTCAAGTCGCGCTTCGTGCTGGTCTTCGGCGAGATCACGCATGCGGTCGCGAACACGGTCTGCCAACGCCTGATCGCGCTGTCGACCGAGTCGGACGCGCCGATCACGATGCTGATCTCATCGCCCGGCGGCCACGTCGAATCGGGCGATGCGATCCACGACATGATCCGCTTCGTGCGCGCACCGGTCACGGCGGTCGGCACCGGCTGGGTCGCGAGCGCCGGCACGCACATCTTCCTCGCGCCGCCGAAAGAGCGCCGCGTCTGCCTGCCGAACACCCGCTTCATGATCCACCAGCCGGCCGGCGGCGCCGGCGGCCAGGCCAGCGACATCGCGATCCAGGCCAAGGAGATCCTGCGCACCCGCGAGCGCATCGCCCGCGTCATCGCGACGCAGACCGGCCGGCCGTACGAAACCGTCGCGAAGGACATGGAGCGCGACTTCTGGATGAGCGCGACCGAGGCGATCGAATACGGCATCGTCTCGCGCGTGATCGAGCATCAGACGGAGCTCGCGTAACCCGTGTGGACCGCCCTCATCCTCGCGCTGCTGCTGTCCAGCGTCCTCTACGTGCACTTTCGCGGGCGCGAGCGGCATCGCTGGCGCAAGCAGATGTTCGACCACTCGTCGCTGATGGCGCCGTTGAACTCGCTGCTGTACCTGATGTCGCGCGTGCCGACCAAGCCGTATGTCGAGGTCGATCGCTTCCCGGGCCTGCGTGAGCTCGAGAAGCACTGGCCGGCGATACGCGACGAGGCCCAGGCGCTGGCCGAGCGCATCAAGGCCTCCGAGCACAACGACGACGCCGGCTTCAACTCGTTCTTCAAGGAAGGCTGGAAGCGCTTCTACCTGAAGTGGTACGAGGTCGCGCCACCCTCGGCGGTGCGCTACTGCCCGAAAACGGTCGAGGTGCTCAAGGGCATCCCGTGCGTGAAGGCCGCGCTGTTCGCCGAGTTGCCGGCCGGCGCGAAGCTGAACCCGCACCGCGACCCGTACGCCGGCTCGCTGCGCTACCACCTGGGCCTCGCGACGCCGAACGACGACGCCTGCCGCATCTGGGTGGACGGCGAGGTCTACAGCTGGCGCGACGGCGGCGCCGTGGTGTTCGACGAGACCTACATCCACCACGTGCGCAACGACACCGATCGCTCGCGGCTGATCCTGCTGTGCGACATCGAGCGGCCGCTGCGCTTCCGCTGGGCCGAGGCGCTGAACCGGGCGTTCGCGCGCCACGTGATGAGCGCCGCGGCATCGCCCAACGATGCCGGCGACCGCACCGGCGTGATCGGCAAGCTGTTCAAGGTCTCCTTCGTCAGCGGCAGGATCCGGCGCCGCTTCAAGAACGCGACGCCGCGGCTGTATGCGGTGACGCGGTATGCCCTGATGGTCGCGGCGGTCGGCGGCCTGGCCTGGTGGATCGTGCGCTGAAACGTCGATATTCGGCGCGAGCGCCAACAACGGCACGAACGGAAGTCGCGATATCGGCGAGCGCTTGATCGCGATCAAGACACAGGCAGGGCGCGGGTGACTACGATTTCGCGCCGACTTCCAAAGAGGGCCTGCGATGTCGTCGATTCTGCTGTCGCTCCGTGCTTCGATTGCCGGGTTGTTGCTGCTGTTTGCGGCAACCGCCTCGCAGGCGATCGTCTTCGCCGTCAACGAGGGGGTCTCGTACCGGGTCCCGAATGACGAGATCCGCGGCCGCTACGCGGCCATCGCAAGCGATCTGTCCAAGCTGCTGAAGCAGCCGGTGACGATCGAGCCGATCGCCGACTACCCGACCCTGCGCAAGGGCCTGGCCACGAAGAGCTACGACCTCGCGATGGTGCACCCGGCGCACCTGTCTATCGTTGCGATCCGCGACACGCACTACCGGCTGGTCGCGGTGACCAAGGGGTTCCAGCAGTACCGCGCGA
>DATEFR010000133.1:0-2073 GCA_035280545.1 Burkholderiaceae bacterium
GCACAACTGCATCGGCATCCGCCAGGGTGAAGAGGCCTACGGCGTGTGGCGGCTTTCCGGCGGCCGCGGCAAGAGCGCGAAGACCGAGGCGGTCAGGACGCGCGGGAACCTGACCACGAACGACGGCGAGATCGCGGTCAACTGGGCGCTCGAGGGCCACGGCATCCTGATGCGCGCCGAGTGGGACATCGAGCGCTACCTGCGCAACGGCCGCCTCGTGCAGGTGCTGCCGCAGTACTACACGCCCGATGCCGACATCTACGCGGTCTACCCGCAGCGGCACCAGCTGGCGGCGCGGGTCAGGGCGTTCGTGGATCTGGTGGCGCTGACGCTGTCGCAGCGGCGAGCGGTCGCGTAGGTCCACGCACGAACCGGGCAGCACTGGCGCATCGCCTCGCGCCGCTCTACGATGCGCCCACGATGCACCTGTCCACCCGCGAGCATGCCGCGCTGAAGCGCACCTTCGCGCTGCTGGCCGAAGACCTGGGCGAGCGCGAGGTGCGCCTGATGCTGGGCCGCGCACTGCTCGATCTGCTGCACGCCGACCAGTTCGCCTCGTTCGTCTGGGATGCCCCGACGCGCCGCTTCGGCGACGGCGTGTGGCTGAACATGGAGCCGGCCAATCTCGCGCAGTACGACGCCTGGTTCCAGTACCACGACCCGATCACGTTCAAGCTGCAGGCTCGCCGGCACGCCACGGCCGTCAGCGAGGTGATGGCGCACCGCGAGCTGGCCCGCACCGAGTTCTTCAACGACTTCCTCGCGCGCGACGGGCTGCACTGGGGCATCAACCTGCATGCGTTCGACGGCCAGCGTGCGCTCGGTGACCTGCGCATCTGGCGCTCGCGTACGCGGCGCGAGTTCGAGCCGCACGACCAGGCGCTGCTCGATCTGATCGAGCCGGCGTTCATCGCGGCCTTGCGACGCGCGCGGCCGGCGGGCAGCGCGTCGGCGCCGGGTATCGCACTGAGCCGGCGCGAGCGCGAGGTCGCGCTGGCCGTGCTGCGCTGGCTGACCGACAAGCAGATCGCACACGAGCTCGAGCTCTCGGTGAGCAGCGTGCGCACCTATCTGAACCGCTTGTTCGACAAGACCGGCGCGGCGCGCCGCGCAGGCCTCGCGCAATGGGCGGCGCGGCTGCGTGATGGTGACGACGACGGCGACGACGAAGCCCCGCGCTCAGGGCGCGGGCGGCGGTAGGCGCCCCAGCACGCGTTCGATCGCGAGGCCCAGTGCGATCAGGCGGCGGTCGCTGCCCGCGGGCCCGTCCAGCTCGAGGCCGACCGGCAGCTTGCTCGTCGCACCCAGCCCGGCCGGGATCTGCAAACCGGGGATGCCGGCATTGCTGCCGGGGTCGGTGTTCTGGATGGTCGCACCGAAATTCTCCAGGCTGCTGGACTCCGGACCGGCCGGCATCGCGACCTTGGGCACGGTCGGGAAGACGATCGCACTGAGCTTGTTCGCCTTGAACAGCGTGCGGTATTGCGACTGCAGCGCCGGGCGACCGGTCTTGACCGCGGCCTCGTAGATCGGCTTCGCATCGACCAGCGTGTTGTTCGGGCCGGGCAGCTTGCGCGGGATCACGAGACCCTCGTAGGTGCCTTTGACGTCGGGGCTGGAGATGCTGGTCGCGAGCTGCGCGATGTCGATGCCGGTGTCGTACTTCGCGAGGTAGGCGACCATGTCGTCGTAGGCCTCGTACAGCGCGACGGGGAAACTCACCGCGTTGTTCAGCGCCGCCAGCTTGGGCGCAGCGAGTTCGACGATCACGACGCCGCTGTCCTTCAGCTTCGCGATCGCCCCGTCGAACGCGGCCTGCGTATCGGCATCGGCGTTCGCCAGCATGCCCTTGACCAGGCCCAGTCGCACGCCCTTCAATGACGCGGCCTGCGCGCGCGGTGCACCGGTGATCACGCGATCGAGCAGCTCGACGTCGGCCATCGCGAGCGCCATCGGGCCGGCCGTGTCGCGCGTGTGCGAGATCGGCGCGATGCCGGCGTTCGGATAGCGGCCGACGGAGGGCCGCAGGCTCACGCAGCCGTTGAACGCGCACGGGATGCGAACGGACCCGCC
>DATEFR010000134.1:0-2161 GCA_035280545.1 Burkholderiaceae bacterium
GCGGCACCGCCGAGCAGCGCGGCGCCGAACAGCCGGCGCTGCGGCGAGCGCAGCCCGCTGCCGCAGCAGCCGCACGCGCCGAAGAACAAAGGTCGGGATGTCTCGGTCTCGTCGTCCATGTCGTCGTCTCAACGCGCTCACGGGCGCGCTCTGGTCGTCAACGCTTTTCAGCCGCTGCCAGCATACGCCGCACCTGCGGCAGCAGCAGGTAGGCCGGAAAACTCAACCAGAACGTCAGGAAGAAGTACGCCGCGTAGCCCATCTCCTGCGCGCCGATGCCGCCGGCCCACCCCGCCACCGCGCGGCTGAACGCGAAGATGCTCGAGAGGATCGCGTATTCGGTCGTGGCCCGGGCGCGGCTCGTGATCGCCATCAGGAACGCGAGGAACGCGCCGGTGCCGAGGCCCGCGGTGAAGCTCTCGGTCGCACTGGCAAGATAGACGAGCGCCTGATGCGCCCACGCGATCTCGCTGCCCTGCGGCGCGCGCGGCACCACGTAGGCGGCCCAGGCATAGACCAGGCTCGCGGTGGCCTGCCACAACCCGAGCACCCACAGCCCGCGGAAGATGCCGCGCTTGTCGACATACCGCCCGCCGATGATCCCGCCGGCGACCGACAGCACCAGCCCGATGTTGACGCTGACCAGCCCGATCTGCTGGTTCGTGAAACCCGAATCGACCCAGAACGGCCGGATCATGAAGCCGATCGACGTGTCGCCCAGCTTGAACAGCAGGATGAACACGAGGATCGCGATCATCCCGGGCCGCGCGAGCAGCTCGACCCACGCGCCGAACACCGGCCCCTCGCGCAGCGCCAGCGCGCGCGGGTGGCGCGCGGCGATCACCATCAGCGCCGCGCCGACGAACATCAGCGCGACCGGCAGCGCCCCGCGGAACCACCAGGCACCGCTGATGCTCGCGATGCTGTCCCAATGCGCGGCCTTCGCGATCGGCGCCAGCGCCGGCCACAGCAGCCCGATCAGCACCAGCCCGAGCGCGGCCGCCCACAGCGGCTGCTCGCGCAGCAGCGAGAACTCGGTGGCCAGCGAGGTCGGGGTCGACGGGCGCGGCTTCTCGGGCGGCGCGAGCAGCGCCATCAGCCCGTTGAAGGCGAACACCGCGCCGCCGATCAGGTAGGCACTGGGCCAGCTCAGCCAGCCCGACAGCATCAGCACGACGCCGGCGAACAGCATGCCGACCCGGTAGAAGCCGATGCGCAGGCCGTTGGCCATGCCGTACTCGTCGCGCTCGAGCAGCTCGATCGTGTAGCCGTCGGTCGCGATGTCGTTGGTCGCCGAGAGGAACGTGAACGCGCCGATCGCGATCCAGGCCCACGGGCCGAACACGCTCGCGCTGCCGCCGGCGAAGAACCACATCACGCAGGCCATGCCGGCGTTGGCCGCCGCCATCCACCAGCGATGCCGGCGCGCCCAGTCGACCGCCGGTGCCCAGAGGAACTTCACGGTCCACGCCAGGCCGAGCAGGCTCAGCAGGCCGATATCGGCCAGGCTCACGCCCTGCTGGCGAAAGTAGACCGGGAAGATGTCGTAGAAGATGCCGAGCGGCAGCCCCTCGCTGAAGTACAGCATCGCGACCCAGAACAGCTTGCGGCGGTGCGGAGGCGTCGCGCCGCCTGCGGGAGTCGTGGGCGTCATGGGCCGGGATTCTAGGTGGCTGCTTCCCCTTACTTCCCCGGCTCCTGTTTCGTCTCCGGCCCACCTAGTTCCTGCTGCTGGTAGATGGCCTCGGCCAGCGCCAGCAGCTTCTCGCGCGGCAGCGCACCGACCAGCGCGTAGCCGGTCGGCCCGCCGCTCGCGCTCTTGCCCTCGACCCAGTAGAACAGCCCGAGCTCGCCGTGCCGCTCGTAGCGGAACGCCGCCGGCGTCGAATCGTCGGGCTTGCGCAGGTAGACGGTGACGCGGGCCGGCTTCGCCGCCGCCGCGACGACCCCGCTCGCGTCCTGCGACGCCGTGCCGGCCGGTGCGATCGCCTGGTACATCAGTTGCGCGCTCGGGCCGGACGCATCGGGCAGCAGTCGCCCGCCCACCAGCTCGAAGCCTTGCGCGCGCAGGTCGAAGAGCTTGACCGGCACGTTGCAGCGCCGGGTCAGCCAGCGGCTCAGGTGCTCCTCTTGCGCGCGGACCTCCACCGGGTGCCGCACC
>DATEFR010000135.1:0-6721 GCA_035280545.1 Burkholderiaceae bacterium
CGGCGTCATGTTGATGTCGCTCATCGGCGCCGGCCGGTTGACGCGTTCGAGGCGACCGAAGGCCATCGTCTTGCCGCTTTTCGGTCGAGGTCAGCTCGACGCCGAGGCGTCCACGATCATCTCGCGCAGGTCGTGCGCGAAACCTTCGAGATCGGCTTCGCACGATCCGACCAGCTTGCCGAAGATGTTGTAGGCGAGCACCGCCGGGATCGCGACCGCGAGGCCCGCGGCCGTCATCACCAGCGCCTCGCCGACCGGGCCCGAGACCCGCTCGATCGTGATCGAGCCGGCGACCGAGATGCTGATCAGCGCGTGGTAGATCCCCCAGACCGTGCCGAACAGGCCGATGAACGGCGCCGTGCTGCCGACCGAAGCGAGCAGCACCTGGCCGAACTGCAGCTGGTCGAGCACGCTGTGCAGCGCGTCGCGCAGCCGCCGGGTGAGTTGCGAGTCGGCGTGGCTCTTGGCTTCCAGCGACTGGCCCGAAGGCGAAGCCATCGCCGCGGCGAGCAGCGGCCGCAGCGCGCTCTCGCGGTCGAACGCCGCGAGCTGGTCGCGGCCCGCTTCCAGAGACGGTGCGGCCCAGAACGCCGGCACCGCGCGTTCGATGTCGCGGCGCACGCGCCGCAGCAGCCAGGCCTTCCAGAGGATCACGACCCAGGCGCTGACCGACATCGCCAGCAGCAGCGCGGCAACGCCGCGTGTGATCGCATCGCCCTGCGCCCAGAACTCCGCGAAACCGGTCATGGGCGGGCGGCTCCGCCGAACCCGAGTACGTCGTTCATGTCGTACAACCCGTTGGCCTTGTCGGCGAGGAAGCGCGCGGCGCGCAGGCTCCCTTGCACATAGGTCACGCGGCTGCCCGAGCGGTGGGTGATCTCGATGCGCTCGCCGGTGCCGGCGAACAGCACGGTGTGGTCGCCGACGATGTCGCCGCCGCGCACGGCTGCGAAGCCTATCGTCGACGGGTCGCGTTCGCCGGTGATGCCTTCGCGGGCATAGACGGCGCAGTCCTTCAGGTCGCGGCCAAGCGCTGCGGCGATCACCTCGCCCATCTTCAGCGCGGTGCCGCTGGGCGCGTCGACCTTGTGACGGTGATGCGCTTCGATGATCTCGATGTCGTAGCCCTCGCGCAGCGCGCGCGCCGCGGTGTCGAGCAACTGCAGCACGAGGTTGACGCCGACGCTCATGTTCGGCGCCATCATGATCGCGACGTGCCGCGCGAGCTCGGCGATGCGCGCCTTGCCGGCGTCGTCGAAGCCGGTCGTGCCGATCACCGCCTTGACGCCCAGTTCGCGGCAGCGTTCGAGGTGCGCGAGCGTGCCTTCGGGCCGGGTGAAGTCGATCAGCACATCGACTCCGGCGAGGCCGCGGCGCAAATCGTCGGTGATCGCGACGCCGCTCGTGCGGCCCAGGGGGGCGCCGGCGTCCTGCCCCAGCGCAGCGCTGCCGGGGAGATCGAGCGCGCCATGCAGCGCCAGATCGGGTGCGCCGAGCACGGCCTCGATCAGCATGCGCCCCATCCGGCCGGACGCGCCGGCGACGGCGATGCGCAGCGGCTCAGCGCCGCTCATGTGGGCTCGAGCGGCGGATACGTGCGCGCCGGCCCGCTCGGTTCGACCTGCGACGGCGGCGTGGCCGGCGGGACCGGCAGCGCCTTGATCTGCTCGTCGCTCAGCATCAGCGGCGGGGCGTTGCGCGAGGTCTTGAAGGTGTCGATCGACGCGACGAAGTCATGCTCGGCGGGCAGCTCGCCGCCGGTGTCCAGGTCCTTCAGCAGGTCGCCGTCGAAGCGCGCGATCACCTTGCGTTGTTGCGGGGCGGCGCCGGGGCGGCGGATCGTGAACACGTAGTCCCAGCGGTCGGCATGGAACACGTCGGTCAGCAGCGGCGAGCCCAGCACGTCGCGCACCTGCGAACGAGTCATGCCAGCCTTGACGAGCGCCGCCTGCTCCTTCGTGATCACGTTGCCCTGGACGATCTCGACCTTGTAGGGCGTGACCACACCGAGGAAGCTGTCGGAGGATTGCAGCGACTGGCAGCCGCCGAGCAGGGCTGCCGACGCGAGCAGCAGCGTGGCGCTGGTGGCGGGGAGATCAAAACGCATGGGCAGGCGAAAGGCTGAAAAACCGGCGGCGCCGAAACGTGGCGCCAACTCGATATCATGTGATCGATTCTAGCGGCTGGCCCTCCGGCCTTCCCCGCACGACGACCATGACACACGCCGACGAACTCAAGAGCAGCGGGCTGAAGGCGACGCTGCCGCGCATCAAGGTCCTGGAGATCTTCCAGCGGGCTACGCAGCGCCACATGAGCGCCGAAGACGTGTTCAAGCTGCTGTTGGCCGAGGGTGCCGACGTCGGCTTGGCGACCGTCTATCGGGTGCTGATGCAGTTCGAGCAGGCGGGCATCCTGACCCGCACGCACTTCGAGACCGGCAAGGCTGTGTTCGAGCTGAACGAGGGCAAGCACCACGACCATCTGGTGTGCGTCGACTGCGGCCGGGTCGAGGAGTTCTTCGACGCGGAAATCGAGAAGCGCCAGCGCAGCATCGCACAGACCCGCGGCTTCGAGCTGCACGACCATGCGCTGGCGCTGTACGCGGTGTGCACGAAGAAGAACTGCCCGTACAAGGCCAAGTAGATCGCCGTCGCCCGGCACGGGGCGTCATTCCGGCTTCAGCATGGCCTTGGCGTGGCGCTCGATGAATTCCTTGTAGGTGTCGATTCCGCGCAGCTGCAGGATCGTGTTGCGCACCGCAGCTTCGACCAGCACCGCGAGGTTGCGCCCGGCGTCGACGGCGATCACGGTCTTGCGCACCGGGACGTCGAGAATCTCCTCGTTCAGCGGCTCGTAGGGCAGCCGCTCGAACTCGCGGTCCATCGTCTCCTTGCGCACCAGGTGGACGATCAGCTTCAGTCGCATCTTCCGCCGCACCGCGGTCTCGCCGAAGATTGCCTTGATGTCCAGGAGGCCGATGCCGCGCACCTCGAGCAGGTTCAGGAGCAGGTCCGGGCAGCGCCCCTCGAGCGCGGTCTGCGAGACGCGGTACAGGTCCACCGCATCGTCGGCGACGAGGCCGTGCCCGCGCGAGATCAGCTCCAGCCCCAGTTCGCTCTTGCCCAGGCCCGACTCGCCGGTGATCAGCACGCCGACGCCCAGGATGTCCATGAAGACGCCGTGGCGCGTCGTGCGCTCCGCGAAGTGCTGGCTCAGGTAGCCGCGGACCACGTCGATCACGTGCCCGGCCGATTCCTTGGTCGCAAACAGCGGGATTTCGGCGCGGTCGCACATGGCGACCAGCTTGTCCGGCGGCACTTCGCCGTCGGCGACGATCAGCACCGGCGGCTCTAGCGTCACGATGCGCGAGATGCGCCGCTCGGCGGTGTCGCCCGAGGTCTGGCTGAGATACGCGACCTCGCGGCGGCCGACGATCTGGACCCGGTACGGGTGGATGTAGTTCAGGTAGCCGACCAGGTCGGCTGCCGACTGCGCGCTGCGGATGGCCGCTTCGTCGAACTTGCGCTCGGGGTGGGCATGACCGGCGATCCACTCCCATTCGAGGATCGCGCGGTGCTCTTCGAACAGCGCCTCGGCGCTGATGACGGTCGGTTTCACGCGGACAGTGTGCCCGAAAGGGCGCCCGCGGCGCCGCGCCGGGAGGTCAGGCGACCGATCGCAGCGGCTCCCACGCGGCGATCAGCCGGTGTACCGATGCCGCGTCGCCTTCGGTCTTCAGGCGTTCGCGCAGTTCGCGGTCGGACAGCATTTCGGCGATCTCGGACAGGATTTCGAGGTGCCGCTGCGTCGCCGCCTCGGGCACGAGCAGGAAGATCAGCAGGCTGACCGGTTCATCGTCGGGCGCGTCGAACGGGATAGGCTGCTGCACCCGCAGAACCGCGGCCAGCGGGTTCTTCAGGCCCTTGATCCGGCCGTGCGGGATCGCCACGCCGTGACCCAGTCCGGTCGAGCCCAGTCGCTCGCGGGCAAACAGGTTGTCGGTGACGGTCGCCCGGGCGATCGCGTGCTGGTTCTCGAACACCAGCCCGGCGTGCTCGAAGGCGCGCTTCTTGCTGGTGGCGTCGACGTCGACCAGCACGTTGCTGGCCGGCAGGATGGCAGCGAGGCGGTTCATCACGAGTCCTGGGCGGTCGAGTGATGGGCGGGTCGGCCGCCAAATCAATCGACTGTCATTTGTTTGACAGAGATAGGAATTATGAAACGCACCGAGCCGGTCGTGGGCTGACACGACCCCCCGGGCGCGTGGATTGTGCTCCTGGTGCTGCGTCGCAGCAACGAATGGCAGTGACCGGAGCAAGCGTGACACGCCGGCGCCGGAAGAAAACGTGAAAAAGCGGCCGGGAAGGCCGCTTTTTGTTCTGCTTCAGAACGGAAATCCGGGTCCGTCACCCGGCAAGCCCGGGTCTTGCGCTTCAGGCTTCCGGCGCCGGCGCTCCGTCGATGCGCTTCGGCGCCGTGTGGTGGTGGTCCTGCACCCGGGCCTTGTGGCGGCAGACCTGGCGGTCCAGCTTGTCCATCAACTGGTCGATCGCGGCGTACAGATCCTCGTTGCACTGCTCGATGAAGATGTCCTTGCCCTTGACGTGCACCGTGACTTCGGCCTTTTGTCGCCGTTCCTTCTCTTTTAGCTTCTCCACCGACAGCAGCACGTTGATGTCGACGACCTGATCGAAGTGGCGCGTGACCCGATCCAGCTTGGTGAGCACGTACTCGCGCAGGGCCGGAGTGACATCGAGATGGTGGCCGCTGATCGTCAGGTTCATGAGAACTCCTTTCGCTGGGGGTGGGAGACGCGGTGGCGCGTGAAGAGGGCGGCGCGCTGCGGAATGGGCAAGGCGGGGATGGCGGGTGGCGCAGTGACCAAACCGAGGCAGTTCGGTCAAACCCAGTGTGCCAATGAACATCGTGCGTGACAAGCCGGTGACACCAGCGGTCACAGAGCCGGCCGGCTCGGATCGAATGCAATAATCCACGGCTCTTTTGAGCGGTGGCCTCACCGCGTCGGCGCGCGCATGCTGAACATCTTCACGCTGGTCAACGGCCGGCTCGTCCAGGAAGAAATCGAGAGCCTAGCGGCGCTGGCGGATGTCAAGCCGATCTGGGTCGATCTCGACGCGCCGACCCCCGAAGAGAAAGGCTGGATCGCGCAGCACTTCGGCGTCACGATTCCCGAGGATGCGGTCGACGACGACCTCGAGGAATCCGCGCGCTTCTACGAGGAAGACAACGGCGAGCTGCACATCCGCTCCGACTTCCTGATCGACGATGAGGCGCCGCGCAACGTGCGGGTCGCGTTCATCCTGTACCGCAACGTGCTGTTCTCGGTGCATGGCGAGGAGCTGCCGGTCTTCCGGCTGCTGCGCTTGCGGGCGCGGCGCATCCCGGCGCTGATCGAGGACGCGAAGGACGTGCTGCTCAAGCTCTACGACGCCGATGCCGAATACAGCGCCGACGCGCTCGAAGGCATCTACGACAGCCTGGAGGCGGTCAGCGCGCAGGTGCTGAAGCAAAGCGTCAACGACGAGGCTGCCGGCGAGGCGCTGTCGGCGATCGCGCGCGAGGAGGATCTGAACGGCCGGATCCGCCGCAACGTGATGGACACGCGCCGCGCGATCAGCTTCATGATGCGCAGCCGCATGCTCAGTGCCGAGCAGTTCGAGGAGTCACGCCAGATCCTGCGCGACATCGACTCGCTCGACAGCCACACGACCTTCCTGTTCGACAAGATCAACTTCCTGATGAACGCGACCGTCGGCTTCATCAACATCAACCAGAACAAGATCATCAAGATCTTCTCGGTGGCCAGCGTCGCGCTGCTGCCGCCGACGCTGATCGCGAGCATCTACGGGATGAACTTCAAGCTGATGCCCGAGCTGGACTGGCGCTTCGGCTATCCGTTCGCGATCGGGTTGATGGTCGCGTCGGTCGCTGCGCCGTTCCTGTATTTCCGCCGCAAGGGCTGGCTGCGCTAGGCGGGCTGATCGGAGGCGTTGCCGAAGCGCCCGGCCGCGCCGTCTGATGACGACCGCGGCGGGCGGGGCGAAGAAGAACGTTGCGAAGCGCCCCCGGGCGAACGAGGGAGGGAGGAGGGAGGAGGAAACACCCGGAGATTGCAGCCAGTCTGAGTGGCAGGCTTCGCAACTGAAATGGGATGAACGATAGTGAGCTGTGAGTCGAGGGTTGAACCCGAGTCTGACAGTTCCCTCCGAACGATCAAGACTCCGACGTCCGGCAATGCCGGCACAAGGGGTATGACGAAAGTATGCCTTCGGAGTTCCGTGACCGTCCGCAGCTTTGCGTTCGCTTACGTAACGACACGGAGCGGAGACGGCGGCGGGCAGATATCACAGGTCCCGCGCCTGATTCGCGCCTTGGCGGGGCGACGCACCCGTGGCGCAAGAGTCGCGTCATCGACGCCGACTAGAATCGCGCCGACTTCAAGGACGCTCGCATGCTCTACCCCGAATTGTTCAAGCAGCTCGAAGCCGTGCGCTGGAGCATGGACAAGGACATCCCCTGGGACCGGTTCGACGCCAGCCGGCTGTCCGAAGAGCAGGCTCAGACGATCAAGATGAACGCGATCACCGAGTGGGCGGCGCTGCCGGCCACCGAGATGTTCCTGCGCGACAACCGCGACGACAGCGATTTCAGCGCGTTCATGAGCGTCTGGTTCTTCGAGGAGCAGAAGCACTCGCTGGTA
>DATEFR010000136.1:0-17629 GCA_035280545.1 Burkholderiaceae bacterium
GCCGCGAAGGTCTCGCAGTTCGACTCGCAGGACCTGATCTACCAGGCACTCAATTCGGGCCGCGCCGATGCGGCCGCCACCGACCAGTCGTCGATCGACTGGTTCATCAAGCAGAACCCCGGCAAGTACAAGGACTCGGGCTACGGCTGGAACCCGCAGACCTATGCCTGCGCGGTCAAGCGCGGCGACCAGGACTGGCTGAACTTCGTCAACACCGCGCTGCACGAGGCGATGACCGGCGTCGAGTTCCAGACCTACGCCGCGTCGTTCAAGACCTGGTTCGGCGCCGAGCTCGCGCCGCCGAAGATCGGCTTCCCGGTCGAGTACAAGTGACCCTCGCGCGGCGTCGCTCGTGGACTACGCGCTGAACTTCGCCGCCGTCTGGCGCAGCTTCGACAAGCTGCTGCACGGGCTGGGGCTGAGCCTGCTGCTGGCCGTCGGCGCAATCGCGATCGGCATCGCGATCGGGCTGGTGCTCGGCTTCGCGCTGGTTTCGCGGCATGCCGCGGCGCGCCGGCTCGCGAGGTGCTATGTCACGGCGATCCGCAACACGCCGATCCTGGTGCTGGTGCTGTTCGTCTACTTCGCGCTGCCGGACCTGGGCCTGCAGCTCGAAGGCATCGAGTCTTTCGTGCTGACGCTGGCGATCTATTCGGGCGCCTACCTCGCCGAGGTGTTCCGCGCCGGGCTGCTCTCGGTGCCCAACGGGGTGCGCGAGGCCGGACAGGCGATCGGCCTGACGCGCTGGCAGATCAACGCGTCCATCGTCGGGCCGCTGATGCTGCGCAACGTGCTGCCCTCGCTGGGCAGCACGGTCATCTCGCTGTTCAAGGACACGTCGCTCGCCGCCGTGATCGCCGTGCCGGAGCTGACCTTCGAGGCGCGCAAGATCAACATCGAGAGCTTTCGCGTGGTCGAGACCTGGATCGTCGCGAGCCTGCTGTACGTCGCGACCTGCACGGTGCTGGCCGCGCTGTTCCGCCGGGTCGAGCGGCGCCTCGCCGTTCCACGCTGAGAGCCGCCCAGCCGATGGACTTCTCGCTCGCCCAGTTCCTGCAGGAGCTCTGGATCGCGCGCGTGCCGCTGCTGCAGGGCGTGGGCGTCACGATTGCGTCCGCCGCCCTGGCGATCGTCGCGGGCACGGTGCTCGGCATCTTCGTGGGCCTCGCGCTGACCTATGGTGCGCCGCCGCTGCGCCTGGCGATGCGCGGCTACACCGACTTCATCCGCGGCACGCCGGTGCTGGTGCTGGTGCTCGCGAGCTACTACATCCTCGGCACCGCGGGCATCCAGCTCGGGCCGTTCCAGGCCGGGGTGCTGGCGCTGGCGGTGTTCTGCAGCTCGCATGTCGGCGAGATCGTGCGCGGCGCGCTGCAGGCCATCCACAAGGGCCAGATCGAAGCCGCCAAGGCGATCGGTCTGACCTTCTCGCAGACCTTCGTGTCGGTGCTGATGCCGCAGGCGATCCGCCAGATCCTGCCGACCTGGGTGAACACCGCGGCCGAGATGGTCAAGGCCTCGACGCTGCTGTCCATCATCGGCGTCGGCGACCTGCTGCTGGCCTCGCAGGAAGCGATCTCGCGAACCTTCATGAACATGCCGTTCTACCTGTTCGCAGGCCTTTTGTACTTCGCGATCAACTTCGGCATCGAACGGCTCGGCCGCGTCGTCGAGCGCAAGACCCACATTCCGTCCTGACATGGCGACGAACCCCATCCTCGAGATTCGCAACCTGCACAAGCGCTATGGCGACGTCGAGGTGCTGAAGGGTGTCGACTGCAGCATGCAGCGCGGCGACGTGGTGTGCGTGATCGGCTCCAGCGGCTCGGGCAAGACCACGATGCTTCGCTGCATCAACATGCTGGAGGAGTTCAACGACGGCTCGATCCGCATCGACGGCGAGGACATCGGCTACGAGCTGCGCGACGGCAAGCGCCAGCGCAAGGGCGAGAAGGAGGTCGCCCGCCAGCGCGCGCTGACCGGCATGGCGTTCCAGCAGTTCAACCTGTTCCCGCACATGACGGCCGCCGAGAACGTGATGCTGGGCCTGATCAAGGTGAAGAAGATGACGCGCGACGAGGCGCGCGCCATCGCGGAAAGATGGCTGGAGCGGGTGGGCCTGCTCGCGCGCCGCGACCACTACCCCGGCCAGCTCTCGGGCGGTCAGCAGCAGCGCGTCGCGATCGCCCGCGCAATCGCGATGAGCCCGCGCCTGATGCTGTTCGACGAGGTGACCTCGGCGCTCGACCCGGAGCTGGTAAACGAGGTCCTGCTGGTCATTCAGGATCTCGCGCGCGAGGGCATGACGATGCTGCTGGTGACGCACGAGATGCGCTTCGCGTTCGAGGTGTCGACCCGCGTGATCTTCATGAATCAGGGGCGCATCGCCGAAGAAGGCGACCCGAAAGAGATGTTCCTGCGCCCGAAGAGTGAAAGGCTTGCCGAATTCCTGAAGAATTCGTCCTTTCACTGACTCTCAGGGAACAGATGGCGACAAGAGCCATGGACGACGACATCACCGGCCGCCGCTCGCGTGGGCTGGATCGGGCGTTCGAGATCCTCGATTTCTTCCGAACCCGGCGCAAGCCGATGCGGCCCAACGAGATCGCCGTGCACATAGGCGCACCGCGATCGTCGGTGTACGAACTGGTCAACTTGCTGCTCAAGCATGGCGCGCTCGAATACGCCGGCGAGGAGGGCCAGGTGTTTCTCGGGCGCAAGCTGTACTTCCTTGGCAGTGCCTATGCCGAGCGCTTCGACCTGATGCGCGAATGCGACGCGGTGCTGACCCGCCTGACGCAAGAGACGCGCGAGACCGCGCAGCTGTGCATGCTCGACGGCAACAAGTACACCGTGGCGCTGATGAAGGAAGGCATCCGGCCGTTCCGGATCTCGTCCAACGTCGGCGAGGCGATCCCGATCCCCTGGACCGCATCCGGCCGGCTGCTGGTCTCGCACATGAGCGACCGCGAAATACTCGACTTCATCCCGTCTGTCGACTTCAAGCTCCCGAGCGGTGCCCGGCTCCCGACCAAGGAATTCCTGAGCCAGGTGCACGGCGCGCGGGCCGCCGGCTACTTCACGTTCGCCAGCCAGGTCGACAGCTTCACCCAGTGCTTCGCCGCACCGGTGCTCCAGCATGGCGACGTCTGCATCGCAACGCTCTGCCTGGTCGCGCCCAAGGAAGACGGCTTGCGCAACTGCGAGAGCTACGTGCGCAGCCTGACCCGCGAGGCGCGCGACCTGAGTCAGCGGCTGCGCGTCGGGTAGACCCTTCAGGCCGACGGGGAGAGTGCTCGCTCCACCTCGGTCTCGAGCGAGCGCAGGCCGGCGATCACAGGGTCGAGATGCTCGACCACCGCCGCGAGCAGCGCGTCGATGTCGGCAGCGTCCGCGCCGCTGGAGCACGCGTGCTCCAGCGCGCCAGCGGCCTCGCGGACGGCGGTCGCCCCCAGGGTGCCGGACGCGCTCTTCAGGTCGTGCGCCAACCGCGTGGCCGTGGGCATGTCGCGCGCCGACCAGGCCGCGCCGAAGCGGGCCGCAAAGCCCGCCTCCCGGTCACGGAACCTGCCCAGCAAGCGCCGATAGAGCTCCTCGTCGCCCATCATGCCGGCCAGCGCTGCTGCGCGCTCGATGCCCGGGAAACCGGGGCTCGCCACGGCAACGCCAGGCCGGACCCAGCGCGCCAGCGTGGCGAACATTTCGATCACGTTGATCGGCTTGGCAATGTGATCGTTCATGCCAGCCGCCAGCACCTTCTCGCGGTCGCCGACCATCGCGTTGGCGGTCATCGCAATGATCGGCAGATCGCACCACTTCGGGTCGGCGCGCAACTCGCGTGTGGCCGTATAACCGTCCATGACCGGCATCTGGCAGTCCATCAGCACCGCATCGAAGCGTTCGTGCGCCAGCATGTCGATGGCCTCGCGCCCGTTGTTGGCGACCCGGACCACGATTTGCGCCTTGCCCAGGAGGTCGCGCGCGAGCTCCTGGTTGAACGGGTTGTCCTCGACCAGCAGAACGCGCGCGCCGGCCAGCGCCGCGCGGTTGATCTGCAACTCTTCTTCGCGCAGGTCGCCTCGCAAGGCGTGCTGACGCGGCTGGCCGATCGCCTGCAGGCTGGCATCCAGCAGCGTCGAGGGCGTGACCGGCTTGGTCAGCGTTGCCGCCACGCTGAGCTGCTCGGCCGCCAGAATGCGGGCCATTTCATCGCGGGAGAAGGCGGTGAGCATCAGCACCGTGGGCGGCGGGTGCGCCAGCGGCATGCGGGCCAACTGCTTGGCGCAGTCGACGCCATTCATGCCCGGCATCTTCCAGTCGAGCAGGAGCAGCTCGAAGGGCTCGTCGCGCGCGTCCGCCGTTGCGACCGCCTGTATGGCTTCGCGACCCCCGTTGGCCGCCGACGCTCGCAACCCGAGCGAGCCGGCCATGTGCACGAGCACTTCGCGCGCGGCATCGTTGTCGTCGACGACGAGCACCCGGGCGCCACGCACTTGACTGTCGGATGAGGCCTTGTCGTTGGCAGCGCCTTCAGGTCCGAGGCCGAAGCTCGCGCTGAAGTGGAACCGGCTTCCGCGCCCCGGCGCGCTGTCGACGCCGAGTTCCCCGCCCATCATGCGCACCAGGTGGTGGCTGATCGCCAGGCCCAGCCCGGTGCCGCCGAATCGGCGGCTCGTCGAGGAGTCGGCCTGCGAAAACGGCTTGAAAAGCCGCCGTTGCTCTTCAGGCTTGATGCCGATGCCCGTGTCGCGTACCTCGAAGCGCAGGCGCACCGAGCTTGCGTCGCGCGCGAGCATCTCGACGGCGACGATCACCTCGCCGCTGTCGGTGAACTTGACTGCGTTGTTGCTCAGGTTGATCAGCACCTGCTTCAGCCGCGCGGGATCGCCCCGCAGCGTGTTCGGCAAGTCCGGCGGCAACGCGAACACCAGCTCCAGGCCTTTCTCCTCGGCGTTCATGCCGACCAGGTTCGCGAGGTCGTCCAGCACGTTGCCGAGGTCGAACGTCAAGACCTCCATGTCGAGCATGCCGGCTTCGATCTTGGAGAAGTCGAGTATGTCGTTGATGATGCGCAGCAGCGATTCGGCCGAGCGGTGCACTTTCTGCATGTAGTTGCGCTGCTGCTTCGGCTCCAGGTTGCTTTGCAGCGCCAGATGCGACATGCCGAGGATCACGTTCATCGGCGTGCGGATCTCGTGGCTCATGTTGGCGAGGAATTCGCTCTTGGCCTGGTTCGCGACTTCGGCCCGTTTCGTCGCTTCGCCCAGTTCCGCGGTGCGTTCACGCACCGCCTCCTCCAGTCGCAGGGCGGAGTCGCGCAGCCGGTCCGCCATCACGTTGACGCGCCTGGCCAGCCGGCCCAGTTCGTCGCCGGACTCGACGGCGCAGCGGGCGTCCATGTCGCCGACCGCGATGCGGTCGACCGTCGACTCCAAGCGGCTGATGGGCGCGCTCACCATGCGCCTCAGCAGAACGAAGGTCGCCGCATACAGCACGGCCATGATCCCCGCCACCAGCGCCAGAATGGCCAGCCGGGCCGTGGCAATGGCCTCCTCCACCACCGCGCGCGTCAGCACGACACGGACTTCTCCGATCTTCTGCGGCTTGAGGCCGCCGGGCGGCGTGTACTCGATGGACTGCACGCGCACGATCGGGTCGACCAGATCCGCCTCCCGGATCTTGGTCACCGCGGACACGGTGTTGTCGCCGACCGTGGTGATGCTGAACTGCGCGACCTCGGGATTGGGCGACAGCGCAGCGAGCTGGCCGTCGATCGCGGCATGGTCGACGTTCCAGAGCGGATAGGCCACCGAGCGACTGAACAGCTCGGCAATGCGCGTGGCGCGGCCTTCCAGTTCCTGGAGTCGACGCTCCCGCTCGCGTTCGATCAGGACGTAGACCGAAGCGAGCGCCACCAGCGCGACGACGATTGCCAGTGCCAGCATCAGCTTGGTATGCAAGCTGGTCGCCTGAGGGATCAGCCGAAACCGCAACGGCATGTCAGTTGCTCCACCGCGCGTCGCACAACCTGCGACACATGCAAGCCTCTGCCTGCGGAGGACCAGAATGATGTATATGTTACGGCAATCGATGGGAGTTGCCGTATGCGCAGATCGACGATCCGTAGCGTTGCGCTGCTCGCGCTGCTGGCCTCGCTTGTGTTGCCATCAGGCGCGGCCGAGCCACCCATCAAGGTGGTGGCGGCGGAGTTTCCTCCGCTGACCTCCAATGCAGGAGGGCAACCAGGCGGCGTCGTGCTGGAAGTCGTGCGCGAGGCCGGCAGGCGGGCGGGGATCGCCCTCGAGTTCAGTTTCCTTCCCTGGCAGCGGGCGCAACTGGAAACTCAGGCCCACAACAACGTCTTGATCATTCCGTTCACCCGCACACCCGGCAGGGAATCGAGCTACCAATGGGTGGCGCCCGTGCTGGAGTTCCACACGGTATTGGTGACCCTCGCCAAACCACCCTCTTCCATCGAAGAAGCGCGCACGCTCGTCGTGGGCTATGTCCGCGGCACCAGTTTCAAGGACGAGGTCGAACAAGAGAAGTTTCCGTATTTCGAGGAATCCAACGACGATTTGACGAATGCCAAGAAATTGAAGCTGGGGCGCATCGGTGCATGGATCACCACGGACCTGATGGCGCATGGCGTGTACCGGCAAGCCGGGTTCGACCCTGCCGAACTGAAGTACGGCCCCAACCTGGGGCCCGTCAAAGTGTCCTGGGTCGCTGCGTCCCACGATTTTCCGAAAGAGATCGCCAAGAAGATCGCCAGCGCCATCGACCAGATGAGAGCAGATGGTTCGTACCAGGCGATCGTGAAACGCTACCGCTGAACTCATCGCGCGTCACGACGCCGTCACGGCGCTGCGCGACGATGCGGCCCCGATGAGGACCAAGACCGTCGCCCTCGTGTATTTCAACGCCGGGGGCGGCCATCGATCGGCGGCGCTGGCGCTGCAGGAGGTGATCCGCGAGCAGCAGCGGCCGTGGGACGTGCAGCTGGTCAATCTCTCGGAAGTGCTCGATCCCGAGCGCAAGTTCCAAAAGCTGACGGGTTTCGCGCCCGAGGACTTCTATAACCGTCGCCTCGCACGCGGCTGGACCTTGGGCCTCGCCCAGGAGCTCAAGCTGCTGCAAGGCATGATCCGCCTCAGCCACGCGTCGCTGGTTCGGCCGCTGCAGCAGCACTGGTTGCGCACCGAGCCCGATCTGGTGGTCTCGCTGATCCCGAACTTCAACCGCGCGCTGTACGAATCGCTGACGAGCACGCTGCCCGGCGTGCCGTATGCGACGGTGCTGACCGATCTCGCGGACCTGCCGCCGCACTTCTGGATCGAGCCGGGCCAGGATCAGCAGCTGATCTGCGGCACGCCGCATGCCGCGGCGCAGGCACGCGCCGCCGGTTATGCCGAGGCCCGGGTCTCGCTGACCTCCGGCATGATCCTGCGCCCGGCGTTCTATCGCTCGGCCGGGCACGATCGCGACGCCGAGCTGCGCGCGCTCGGACTGGACCCGGCGCGGCCCACCGGCATCGTGATGTTCGGCGGCCAAGGCGCCGCGCAGATGGCGACGATCGCCGAGCGTCTGCACGATGTGCAGCTGATCCTCTTGTGCGGCCGCAACGAGCGCCTGGTGCGCCGGCTGCGCCGCACAGCGGCGCCGCGGCCGCATGTCGCGATCGGCTTCACCGACGAGGTCTGCCGCTACATGCGGCTCGGCGACTTCTTCATCGGCAAGCCCGGCCCTGGCAGTCTGTGCGAGGCGCTGCAGTGCGCCCTGCCGGTCATCACGATCGCCAACGCATGGACGATGCCGCAGGAGCGCTACAACACGCAATGGGTGCGCGAGATGGGCATCGGCGTCGTGCTGAAGTCGTTCCGCGGCGTGCGCGGCGCGGTCGACGAGGTGACGGCGCAGTTGCCGCGGCTGAAGGCGCGTGTGCGGGAACTCCACAACCGCGCGGTGTTCGAGGTGCCCGAGATACTCGCGCGCCTGCTCGAGACCGCGCCCAGCCGGTCGAATCGGGCTCAGTGGAGCGAGCCGACCCTGGCGCGTGCCCGCTGAACCTCGCCGATGAACCAGCCGTTGCTGAAATCCGCCTTGCCGACGATGTCGTGCACGCGGCCGTTCAGCAGCTCCCGATCGCGCCGGGTCAGCTCGCGTGCGGTGATCACGATGATCGGAATCTGCGCGGTCGCCGGGCTGCTCTTCAACGCCTCGACGACATCGAAGCCGCTGACCTCCGGCATCTCGAGGTCCAGCGTGATCAGGTCGGGCCTATAGCGACGCGCCAGATCGATCCCTTCGCGTCCCCCTGGCGCGCGCAGCACGACATGGTCGCGCTGCCGAAGCTGGTTGGCGAGCAGATCGACGGCCGCGGGATCGTCGTCGATCACGAGGACCGAGACGTTGCTGCTGCCGCCCGTCGTGAAGCCGAGCCGGTCCAATCCCTTCGCGAGCGCGTCGCGGTCGATCGGTTTTTGCAGCACCATCGCCGCACCCAGCGAGAAGCCGCGCCCCTGGTCGGCGGCGACCGACACGACCACGACCGGCACGGCCTCCCAGCGCGCGGTCTCCCTCAACCGGCCGAGGAACTCCCAGCCGTCCATGCCGGGCAGCACGATGTCCAGCGTGATCAGGTCCGGAACGAAGACCTCGACCAGCGCCAGCGCTGCCTCGGCCGTCGCGACCTGGCGCACCGCGAACCCCTCCGCCTCGAGCTGGGCGCGCATCAGCGCGGCCGCCGCGTCATCGTCTTCGACCACCAGCGCGACGGGTCCGGCGGGAATCAGGCCGTGCTCGGCGATCCCTTGCGGCACCGCGGAGGCCGCGGCGTGAGCCTGCTCGCGCCACGGAATCCAGACCGTGAACGTGCTGCCCTGGCCCGGCGTGCTGGTCGCGCCGACGCTGCCGCCGTGCAGCTCCGCCAGCCGATGGACCATCGCCAGGCCCAGCCCGGTGCCTTCGCCGCTGCGCGTGACCGCATTCGGGATCTGCGTGAACGGCGTGAACAGCGTGCGCAAGGCGTCGGGCGCGATGCCGATCCCGGTGTCCGACACGGCGATCTCGAGATAGCGCCGGTACGGGCCCGGCGGCAACGGCAGCCGCAGGCTGGCCTGTTGCGCATCCGGCGGGCTCAGCTCGATCTGCTCGCGCTCGACCGCGCGCAGCGCGATCGTCACCTGGCCGCCTTCGGGCGTGAACTTCATCGCGTTGGACACCAGGTTGAGCAGAACCTGCTTCAGCCGCCGCGTGTCCGCGCGTATCGTGCCGAGCGGGCCGGTCTGCGCCTCCAGGCGTATGCCTTTGGAACGGGCCTGGTGCATCATCAGGCCGGTCACGACCGCGAGCGTGGCGTTGAGGTCCACGCTGTCCCATGACAGCTCGGCCTTCCCGGCTTCGATCTTCGACAGGTCCAGCAGATCGTTGACCAGCGCCAGCAGGTGATGCCCGCTTTGATGCACGTGCCCGGCGAAGTTGCGCCGGTCCGCCTCGGTCGCCGCGACACCTTCCTTCAGCAGGTCGGAGAAGCCGATGATGGCGTTGAGCGGCGTGCGCAGCTCGTGCGACATGTTCGCGAGAAACTCCGACTTGAGCCGCGTCTGCTCCTGCAGCCGGCGGTTGGCGTCGCCGAGCCGGCTGTTCGTCGCCTCGAGCTGCGTGCTCAGCGATTGCAGATCGCTCGCGCGCCGCCGCTCCTCGGCATGCACCTCGGCCAGCTTCGCATACAGCGTGCCGTTCTCGATCACCAGCACGCCGAGCACGAAGCTGGCCGCCAGCAGGCCATAGATGCGGCCGGCATAGAACCCGACGTCGAAGCGCCCCGCGTTGAGCATCGCCGACAGCGCCACATCGAGCAGCCAGGCGAACATCACGACCATCAGCCAGAGGTCGAGCACGGTGTACGGCCGCGGGCGTCGGGCCAGCGCCACCAGCGCCAGCACGCCGGCCAGACAGACCACCGAGACGAAGACGCTCAACAGCGGCGTCGCGCGGTTGCCCTCCATGACCTGCGGCAGCGTGTCGTGACCCGAGGTCGCGAACAGCACCAGGCCGCAGACGATCAGCACGATCGCGGCCACCGCGGCGGCAATGGAACGGTCGCGCGTGGCCCGACCGACATCGCGCGAGCCGCGTCCCGCATACACGACATAAGCCAGCACGAAGAGCGGGAAGCCGCCGTGCCAGAGCATGTACAGCCACGCCGTCGTCTGCGGCCCGGCCCCCAGCAAGCCGGCGGGCGCGAACAGCCCTGGAAAGCTGAGCGCGTGCGCGATCGTCATCAGCGCCGTGAACAGGTAACCGGCGGCCAGCGCGAACACGGCCCGCGAACCGGCAATCCGGAACTGGCCGAACAACAGCACCGCCGTCAACAGATCGTTGACGACCAGCGCCGTCTGATAGATCGGGATGAAGGCCGCGACCGGGGCCAGCGGCTGCTTCGCGAACGGCAAGGATGCCGCGAACAGAATCGCGGAGAGCAGAAGCACGATCCCCGCGAGGCGCCGCTGTCGTGCATCGGCGGGCCAGCTCGCGAGGAGCGTTGCGGGAGTGGGGAAAGGGTTTGGCGCTGTCGAATCCTGCCTGTGTGCCATGCCGGTATCAGACCAGAAGTCCGGCGCGCTTCACACTGCAAAGTCTTACAGGGTCGGGTCTCGCGCGTGCACGTGCCGGACCGGCACCGGATTGTTCAGTTCGATAACAACTCTGACACTCAGCGACGTGTCATCCGCCGTTTCGCATGGCGCTTGCTCGCGGCCGTTTTGGGCCGGCGCTGCCAAGTTGTGCCGGTTCGGCACGGTCCGGGCTCAATTTGCCGCATCGGCAACCGATATGCATCGGATTGCCATCCTGGCGACAAAGGGAGACACAGAAGATGAAGATCAAGGCCAAGCTCATGTTGGGCTTTTTCGGCATGGCCGGCATCGTGGCGGTCGTCAGCACGCTGGCGATCCACTCGTTGTCGGGCTCGTCAAACCGCTTCCAGCACTACGTCGAGGGCATCGCGAAGCGCCAGGTCCTGGCCACCGATGTGCGCGGCGCCGCAAACGCGCGTGCCGTGGCCGCACGCAATCTCGTGCTCGTGACCTCCCCTGCGGACCGCGATGCCGAGAAGGACAAGGTCCAGAAGGCGCATGACGCGACGCAGGCCGCGATCGCCGCGCTGAAGAAGGAGATCGACAGCGATCCGTCGACACCGGCGAAGGAGCGCGAGCTCTTCGCCGAGATCCAGTCGGTCGAGGCCAAGTACGGGCCGGTCGCGCTGCACATCGTCGGCCAGGCGCTGGACAGCAAGCGCGACGACGCGATCACCGAGATGAACCGCGACTGCCGGCCGCTGCTGGCGGCGCTGCTGAAGGCGACCGCGGACTATGTCGACTTCGACCGGGCGCAAGCCACGGCGACCGAGGCCGCCGCCGAGGCGGCTGCCTCGCGCGACCGCACGCTGATGATCGCCGCGAGCATCGTCGCGGCAGCCGCGGCGGTCGCTCTCGGCTGGCTGCTCAGCAATGCGGTGACCCGGCCGCTGGACCGCGCCGTGCAGCTGGCCGAAACGGTGGCCGCCGGCGACCTGCGCTCGGAGATCGTCGTCGACTCGAATGACGAGACCGGCCAGCTGCTCGCCGCGCTGCAGCGCATGAACCAGAGCCTCTCGGAGATGGTCGGCAACGTGCGCGCCTGCGCCGACGGCATCTCGACCGCGTCGAACGAGATCGCCACCGGCAACCAGGACCTGTCGAGCCGCACCGAGCAGCAGGCCAGCGCGCTGCAGCAGACCGCCTCGTCGATGCAGCAGATGACCTCCACGGTGCAGCACAACGCCGACGCCTCGCGCCAGGCGAACCAGCTTGCCGGCTCGGCGGCCGACGTGGCCGGCCAGGGCGGCGACGTGGTGCAGCGCGTCGTCTCGACGATGGACGACATCAGCACGTCGAGCAAGCGCATCGCCGACATCATCGGCACGATAGACGGCATCGCGTTCCAGACCAACATCCTCGCGCTCAACGCCGCGGTCGAAGCGGCGCGCGCCGGCGAGCAGGGGCGCGGCTTTGCGGTCGTGGCCGGCGAGGTGCGCACGCTCGCGCAACGCTCGGCCGAGGCCGCCAAGGAGATCAAGGCGCTGATAGGCGCGAGCGTCGAGAAAGTCGAAGCCGGCACGACGCTGGTCGGCGAAGCCGGCCGCACGATGGCCGACATCGTCGCGCAGGTGCGGCGCGTCACCGATCTGGTCGCCGAGATCAACGCATCGACGAGCGAGCAGTCCACCGGCATCGTGCAGGTCAACCAGGCGGTGGCCGCGATCGACCAGGGTACGCAGCAGAATGCCGCGCTGGTCGAACAGAGCACCGCGGCCGCGGAGAGCCTGAAAGGCCAGGCGGCTCAGCTGCTGGACGTGATCTCACGCTTCAAGACCACGGCGCACGCCTGACGACGCCGGCCCGCGGCAGCCAGCCGCGGCTCGTCAGCCGACGATGAGCCAGAGGTTGGCCGCCGTGATCAGGCCGAAGATCGCCCAGCCGCCCAGCTTCAACCAGGGCCCGTTGACGAAGCGCCCCATCAGGCGCCGATCGCCGGTGAAGCGCAGCAGCGGCCAGATCGCGAACGGCAGCTGCATGCTCAACACCACCTGGCTCGCGACCAGCAGCTTGCCGACGCCGGCATCGCCCAGCCACAGCACGCCGCCCAGCGCGGGCAGCAGCGCGAGCGCGCGCGTGATCACGCGACGCTGCCAGCACGGGATCTTCAGGTCGAGAAAGCCTTCGAGGATGACCTGGCCGGCGATCGTGCCGGTGAAGGTCGAGCTCTGGCCCGCCGCCAGCAGCGCGATGCCGAAGCAGGTCGAGGCCAGCGCGGTGCCGACGATGGGGTCGAGCAGCCGATAGGCGTCCTGGATCTCGGCGACGTCGCGGTGCCCGTTGCCGTGGAATGCGCTCGCGGCCAGCGTCAGGATCGCGGCGTTGACCAGCAGTGCGAGCGACAGCGAGACCACCGTGTCGACGGTGGACAGACGCAACGCGCTCGCGCGGCTTGCATCGTCGGATGCGACATGGCGCGTCTGCACGATGGACGAATGCAGGTACAGGTTGTGCGGCATCACGGTTGCACCGAGGATGCCCACCGCGAGGTACAGCGCCTCGGGCTCGTGCAGCGCCTGCAGCCGCGGCACGAAGCCCTGCGCGATCGCAGGCCAGTCGGGCCCGATCATCACCAGCTCGGCCATGAAGCACATGCCTATCGTGCCGACCAGCCCCAGGACGATCGCCTCGACCTGACGAAAGCCCTGGCCCTTCAGGCCCAGCACGATCAGCGTGTCGAGCGCGGTGATCACGATGCCGGTGACCAGCGAGACGCCGAACAGCAGATGCAGCGCGAGCGCGCTGCCCAGCACTTCGGCGACGTCGCAGGCCACGATCGCGAGCTCGGCCATCAGCCACAACGCGCGGTTGGCGATCGTCCCGTAGTGCACACGGCAGGCTCGCGCCAGGTCCATGCGCGCGACCAGGCCCAAGCGCAGCGCCAGCGTCTGCAACAGCATCGCCGCCAGGCTGGTCAGGCCCACGACGAACAGCAGCGCCGGGCCATAACGCGAGCCGGCCTCGATGTCGGTCGCCCAGTTGCCCGGGTCCATGTAGCCCACCGACACGAGCAGCCCGGGTCCCGCGAACCGCGCCAGCTGCTTCCACCACGGCTGGCCGCTGCGCACCTCGATGCTGCCGCGCACTTCGGACGGGCAGAACGGCGCGGTGGCAGTGCGTGGCAGCGCGAACATGCGCCATTGTCCGCGGGCCTTGCCGCGGCTCGCCAATTGCATGGGCGCATCGCGGCCATGCAGGGCCTCAATGCGCGCGGTCGGCGGTAGCTACCGCGCCCAGCGCAGCACCAGCGGATCCAGCCGCCGCGCCGCGTCGATCAGGCCGCGCCGCGTCTCGGGATGCATCGCCGGGAACGGGTGACGCGGCGCCTCGCAGGCGATCACGCCACCCTCCTTCATCAGCGCCTTCGCCGCGAGCAGCCCGCACTGGCGGTTCTCGTAGTTGATGAGCGGCAGCCAGCGGCCGTACTCGGTCACCGCGGTCTCGCGATCGCCGGCCGCATACGCATCGACGATGCGGCGAATGCCGTCGGCATATCCGCCGCCGGTCATCGCGCCGGTCGCGCCGGCGTCCAGATCGGCGAGCAGCGTGATCGCCTCTTCGCCGTCCCACGGGCCTTCGATCGCATCGCCGCCGAGGCGGATCAGCTCGCGCAGCTTGGCCGCCGCGCCCGCGGTCTCGATCTTGAAGTAGGCCACGTGCTCGATCTCGCGCGCCATGCGGGCGAGAAACGCAGCCGGCAGCGGCGTGCCGGCGACCGGCGCGTCCTGGATCATGATCGGAATCGAGATCGCATCGGACAGCCGCGCATAGAACTCGTGGACCTGGGTCTCGCCGACGCGGATCGTCGCGCCGTGGTACGGCGGCATCACCATCACCATCGCGGCGCCCAGCGCCTGCGCTCGCTGGCTGCGCGCGATGCAGACATCGGTGCTGAAGTGCGTGGTCGTGACGATCACCGGCACGCGGCCGCGCACATGCTCGAGGATGGTTCGGGTGAGGACCTCGCGCTCGTCGTCGGACAGCACGAACTGCTCGGAGAAGTTCGCGAGGATGCAGATGCCGTTCGAGCCGGCATCGATCATGAAGTCGATGCAGCGCTTCTGGCTCTCGAGGTCGAGCGCGCCGTTCTCGGCGAAGGTGGTCGGGGCCACGGGGAACACGCCCTTGTAGCGTGCGGGCTGGGTCATGCTTTCACTCCAATGATTCAGGTGTCGGTTCAGCCGGCGTTGCGGCGGCGCTCGAAGATGCGTTGCAGCAGACAGAACGCGAACAGCAGCGCGCCGATCACGATGCGCGTCCACCACGAGCTGAGCGAGCCGTCGAAGCTGATCAGCGTCTGGATGATGCCGAGGATCAGCACGCCGACCAGCGTGCCGGCGACGTACCCGACGCCGCCGGACAGCAGCGTGCCGCCGATCACGACCGCGGCGATCGTGTCCAGCTCCAGCCCCGTCGCATGCAGGCCGTAGCCCGACAGCATGTAGAACGTGAACACGACGCCGGCCAGCGCCGAGCAGAAGCCGCTCAGCGCATAGATCAGGACCGTCGTGCGCGCGACCGGCAGCCCCATCAGCAGCGCCGAATGCTCGTTGCCGCCGATCGCATAGACGGTACGACCGAACTCGGTGCAGTGCGCGAGGTACAGGCCGGCCCCGACGACGGCCAGCGCGACGATCGCCCCGATCGACAGCGACGCGCCCTCCCACAGCGTCAGCCGGGCCTGCGACAGCGCCGTGTAGGTCTCGTCACCGATGCTGATCGAGTCGATGCTGATCAGATAACACAGGCCGCGCGCGAGGAACATGCCGGCCAGCGTCACGATGAACGGCTGCAGCCGGAAGCGCTGGATCAGGAACCCCTGCAGCATGCCGAACAGCGCGCCGATCACGAGCACCAGCGGGATCACCGCCGCGGCGCTCCAGTGCTCGCGCTCGACCAGCGAGGCGCTGACCATCGTCGTCAACGCGATCACCGACCCGACCGACAGGTCGATGCCGCCGCTGAGGATCACGAAGGTCATGCCGACCGCGACGATCACGAGGAACGCGTTGTCGATCAGCAGGTTCAGGAACACCTGCGCCGAGAGGAAGCCCGTGTAGGCCAGCGAGCCGTACGCCGCCATCGCCACGAACAACGCGATCGTCACCACGAGCGGCGCATGCCGGGCCTGCAGGCGCCAGCGCCGGTTGCCGGCCACGCGATGCGCCGACTCCGTCAGCGGCAAGCTCATCGGTGTGCTCATGAGGCCACCGCCCGGCGGAACACGAGGCCGCGCATCAAGGCGCGGAACTCGGGCGACTGCAGCAACATCACGACGAACACGACCGACGCCTTGACGACCAGGTTCACTTCCGGCGGCACGCCGATCGAGTAGATCGTCGAGGTCAGCGTCTGGATGATCAGCGCGCCCAGCACGCTGCCCGCCAGGCTGAAGCGCCCGCCGGTCAGCAAGGTGCCGCCCAGCGTCACCGCGAGGATCGCATCCAGCTCCATCAACAGCCCGGCGTTGTTGCCATCGGCGCTTTTCACGTTGGAGCTGATCAGCAATCCCGCAATGCCCGCCGTGACGCCGCACAGCACGTAGACGCAGATGCTGATCGCGCGCTGCGGCACGCCGGCCATGCGCGCGGCGGCCGGGTTGATGCCGATGGACTGGATGAACAGCCCGAGCGCGGTACGGGTCAGCGCGAGCTGCAGCGCTATCCACAGCGCGGCGACGACGAACAGCGAGAACGGCAGCCCGAGCAGGAAGCCGCTGCCGAGGAAGAAGTACGGCGCGTAGTAGACCGTGATGATCTGCCCGCCGGTGATCAGCTGCGCGATGCCGCGCCCGGCGACCATCAGGATCAGCGTCGCGATGATGGGCTGCATGCCGACGCCGGCCACCAGCAGGCCGTTCCACAACCCGGCGAGCACCGCGATGCCGAGCGCGGCGGCCAGCGCCAGCCACATCGGGAAGCGGCTGACGTAGGTCTGCATGCCGTCCTTGACGACGAGCTGCCCGCCTATCATCAGCGCCGCGACGGCCGCGCTGATCGCGACCACCGCGCCGACCGAGATGTCGATGCCGCGCGTGGCGATCACCAGCGTCATGCCCAGCGACACGAGGGCCAGCGGCGCGGCGCGGTTCAGGATGTCGATCAGGCTGCCGTACAGATGGCCGTCGCGCCACTGCAGATGCCACAGCCCCGGGTTGAATGCGGCGTTGACCGCGAGCAGCACGACGAGCGTGATGCACGGCCAGAACAGACGATGCCCCGCGATGCGGTTCATGCCGCGGCCCCCGCGATCACCGCGCAGATCGCCTCCTCGTCGCTGCCGCCAGGCAGCTCGCCGGCCTTGCGCCGCTCGCGCATCACCGCGATGCGGTCGGACATGCGCGCGACCTCGTCGAGCTCGGCCGAGATGAACAACACCGACAAGCCGCCGCGCGCGAGCGCCAGGATCTCGTCCATGATTTCCTGCTTGGCCGCGACGTCGATGCCGCGGGTGGGTTCGTCGAGGATCAGCAGCTTGGGCTCCGTGGCCAGCCAGCGCGCGAGCAGCGCCTTCTGCTGATTGCCGCCGGAAAGCTGCCCCATCGCCATGTCGGCGTCCTGGGCCTTGATGCCCAGGCGCGCGATGAAACGCTCGGCGATCTGCTGCTGGCGCCGGCGATCGAGGCAGCGCCACAATCCCATGCGCGCCTGCAGCGCGAGCGCGATGTTCTCGCGTATCGACAGCTCGGCGACCACGCCTTCGGCCTTGCGGTCCTCGGGGCACATCGCGAGGCCGTGGCGCACCGCCTGCGCCGGCGACGTCAGCGTCAGCGGCTGGCCGCGCAATTGCACGTCGCCGGCATCGGCGCGGTCCAGGCCGAACAGCAGCCGCGCGAGCTCGGTGCGACCCGAGCCGAGCAGCCCGGCCAGGCCCAGCACCTCGCCGGCGTGCAGCTCGAGATCGACCGGCGCGAGCTGGCCATGCCGCGCGAGGCCGCGAGCGGCGAGCAGCGGCACGTCCTCATGCTTGGCGCTGCCGCCGTGCTGCGC
>DATEFR010000137.1:0-4288 GCA_035280545.1 Burkholderiaceae bacterium
CGCCGTCGATAGGCTCTATCGTGCCCAGGTCGGTGATCTCGCTGAACAGCTCGACCAGGTTGTCGGCCAGCGCCGTGTTCTTCAACGGACCGACACGCAGCTCGAGCTCGCGCACGGCGGCGGCAGCCGCGGGTGCGGTCGGCGCGACCGTGGCAGCAGGAGCGGCGGGTGCCGCGACCGGCGCCGGTGCCGGCACCGGGGGCGCCTCGCCGGCCACCATGGCGCGGATGCTCGCGAGCAGATCGGCGGTGTCGACTTCGCCGCCGCCGTTGCCCTGGTGCCGCGCGAGCTGCGCGCGCAGCGCATCGCCGGCTTGCAGCAGCACGTCGACCATCGCGGAGGTCGGTGCCAGCTCGTGGCGGCGCAGCTTGTCGAGCAGCGTCTCCATCTGGTGCGTCAGCTCGGCGACGTCGGCAAAGCCGAAGGTCGCGGCGCCGCCCTTGACCGAATGGGCACAGCGGAAGATCGAGTTGAGCTCCTCGTCGTCGGCCGCCTCGATGTCGATCTCGAGCAGTTGCGCTTCCATGCGCTCGAGGTTCTCGCCGGCCTCCTCGAAGAAAACCTGGTAGAACTGGCTCAGATCGATGCCGGCGCCGATGTTGGCGCCTTCGGTGGTCATGTCGCCCATGTTGTTCTCGTCCTGCGGGGGCTTCAGCGGATGACTTTCTTGATCACTTCGAGCAGCTTGGCCGGGTCGAACGGCTTGACCAGCCAGCCGGTCGCGCCGGCACTGCGGCCTGCCTGCTTCATCTGGTCGCTGGACTCGGTGGTCAGGATCAGGATGGGCGTGGACTTGAACTTCGGGTTGTCGCGAAGCTTCTTCGTCAGGCCGATGCCGTCCAGGCGCGGCATGTTCTGGTCGGTCAGCACCAGGTCGAAGTCGCGTGCGCTGGTCTTCTCGTACGCATCCTGGCCGTCCACCGCTTCCACGACGGTGTAGCCGGCGCTCTTCAGCGTGAAGCTGACCATCTGGCGCATCGACGCCGAGTCGTCAACGGCAAGGATTGAATGCATGGGTTACTCCGGGTGCTCTCGTATCAGGGTGAATCGGTGTGCTCTTCGGACGCAGGGCGGTTTTCTTTAGAACAGCTCGATGGAGCCGGCGTCCATTTCGTCCTGCGTGACCGGGTTCGGTCGCAGCGGGGCCTCTTCGACGACCGCGGCGCCGTCCTCGTCGTCGCCCATCGTCTCGCGGGCGATCCGGTCGGCGCAGTTGCGCAGCCGGCGATGCGTGTGGGCGATCAGCTGCGAAGCCATGTCCTGGAACTGCAGCGCGGTGATCGCGCCGCCCAGCCGTTCGAGCACCGCATCGAAGGTATCGCCGCTCGGGTCGATCGCGCGGATGTGCTCGCTCGCGCCGTGGAAGCTGACCATCAGCTCGTCGCAGGCGTGCGCCAGCAAAGCCTGCAGGCGGTCGAGGTCGTTGCTCGCCGTCATCAGGTTGTCCTGCAGGTCCGCAGCGACGAGCAGCGGCAGCGCCTGGGTGGCGCTGGACGGCTCGGAAGTGTCTGGGCTCAGCATCTTGGTCGTCTAGGAAGATGTCGGTCGATCAGGACCGGTGCATGCGGTGATTTCGGCGCAAAGCCGGCCGACTTGATGGAGGCCCAGCGCCGGAACAGCGCGGTCTTCGTGGCGTTGTTCCGTAGCGAGGGTGTGCCGAGGCCGGGCATACTTCACGGATGGCGACTTCGAACCCGCCGCGCGACCTGCGCATCCTGCACCTGGAGGACTCGGAACTCGACCACGAGCTGACGCTCGCGCATCTCGCGCGCGGCGGCCTGCGCTGCATGGCGCGGCGGGTCGATTCGGAGGGCGAGTTCCTCGCGGCGCTGGGCGAGAACTGGGACGCGATCATCTCCGACTACAACCTGCCGGGCTTCTCGGGCCTGGTGGCGCTCGACCTGCTGAAGGCCGAGGGCCTCGACATCCCGTTCGTGCTGGTCTCCGGCGAGATCGGCGAGGACACCGCGGTCGAGGCCATGCGCAACGGCGCGAGCGACTACCTGCTGAAGAACAACCTCGCGCGGCTGGTGCCCGCGCTGCTGCATGCGATCGAGGCGACCGAGACCCGCGAGGCGCGAGCGCGTGCCGACCGCGAGCTGGGCGAATCGCAGCAGCGCCTGCGCGAGCTCGCGCAGCACCTGCAGACCAGCATCGAGCAGGAGCGGGCCGCGATCGCGCGCGAGATCCACGACGATGTCGGCGGCTCGCTGACCGCGCTGAAGTTCGACCTGGCCTGGATCGCGCGCCACTCGGATGCGCCCGACGTGGTGGCACGCGTCAACTCCGCGCTCGAGACGGTCACGCTCGCGATCGATTCGAGCAAGCGCATCATGCACAACCTGCGCCCGGCGATCCTCGAGCAGGGGCTGGTCGCGGCACTGCAGTGGCTGACCTCTCGCTTCGAGAAGCGCACCGGCATCCCGGTCGAACTGCGCACGCCCGGGTACGCGCTCGAGCTGCCGACCGGCGTGCCGCTGGTGGCCTACCGCACCGCCCAGGAGGCGCTGACCAACATCAGCAAGCACGCGCACGCGAGCCTGGTGCAGGTCGACCTCGCGCTCGCCGGCGGCGTGCTGTCGCTCGAGATCAGCGACAACGGCCGCGGCCTGAGCAACGACGATCTGGCGAAGGCGCGCTCGTTCGGCATCCGCGGCCTGCACGAACGCGCCGGTACCATAGATGGGTGGGTCGACCTCAGCAGCGGCCCGCAAGGCACCACGCTGATCCTGTCCGTTCCCTTGAATCCGCAAGGGAACACTGCTATACAAGCGCACCCCCTCCAAAGCTCGGACGATCACAGTCAATGGGGCGAACTTTGATGTCTTGACCGGGCCGACGCAACAACCTCGATGATCAAGGTCATTCTTTGCGACGACCACGCGCTGATCCGGCGCGGCATACGCGACACGCTGTCGGACGCCCCCGACATCGAAGTCGTCGGCGAAGCGGGCGACTACGGCGAACTGCGCGCGCTGATGCGCGACCGCACCGCCGACGTGCTCGTGCTCGACATCAACCTGCCCGGCCGCAGCGGCCTGGACGTGCTGCACGTGCTGAAGGACGAGGGCACCAGCATGCGCGTGCTGGTCGTCTCGATGTACCCCGAAGACCAGTACGCGATCCGCGCGCTGCGGGCCGGGGCGTTCGGCTATGTCAACAAGGGCGGCGACCCGGCGCTGATCGTCACCGCGGTGCGCACCGTCGCGCAGGGGCGCAAATACGTCACGCCCGAGATCGCGCAGATGCTGGTCGAGAGCCTGACCACGCCGGCCAACACGAACGCGCACGAGAAGCTGTCCGACCGCGAGCTGCAGACGCTGGTGATGATCGCGTCGGGCAAGCGCCTGTCGGACATCGCCGAGGAGCTGATGCTCAGCCCGAAGACGGTCAGCGTCTACCGCGCCCGGGTGCTCGAGAAGCTCGGGCTGACGAACAACTCCGAGATGACGGTCTACGCGATCCGCAACGGCCTGGTCGGCAGCGAATAGTCGCCCTCCGGCCCGACGGTGCCGCGATTTCGCGGCGTGCGTCACGCTTGCGTCGAACTGTTGGCCTTCGTCCCTGCCACGACGCTCGAAACCACGCAGCATGCGCGTTCCGGCCAGCCGGCTTTGACGCGAACGCGGTCCAGCGCCTACCGGCGCACGCCGCGCGCGCCGTGAGATGACCCAGCTCTCCATCCTGCTGCTGATCGTGGCGTTCGTGATCTCCGCGGGCCTGTTCTGGCTCGGCGCGGGTCTGGTCGCGGCCGGGCTGCGCGGGGCGTCGAGTGCCTCGCGCTGGCTGCTGGGCGCAGTCGGAACGCTGCTCGCGGCCTGCGCGCTGTGGTGGCCGGGGCAGGCGATGCCGGCGCAGCCGGTGCTCGGATCGGGGCACGATGCCTGGCGCTTCGTTGCCCATCTGCCGGGCTTGCTGCTCTGCGGCGCGGCCACTGCCGTCGCGGCCTGGCTGCGGCAGCGTCGCCATGCCGAGGCTGCCGCGGGCGCGGTGCTGCTGCCGGTGCTGGCCTATGCGCATGCGATGCTGTTCGCACCCGGCGTGCTGCACGCGCCGGTGCTGCGTGGGCCGGCCGGTCCCGGCCTCTTCCTGCTGGCGCTGGTGTTGGCGCTGGTGATGCTGCAAGCCGGCTGGCGCCGTGCCGGTCAGGGGCTGCGGCTGGGCGCGGCGCTCGCGTCCGCAACGCTCGCCTGCCTGGCCGCGGTGCTGTCGACGCCGGACGCCCCGGCACCCTCGGCCGCCTGGCAGCAGGTTCCCGCGATGGCGACGCTGCTCGCGCTGGCTGCCG
>DATEFR010000138.1:0-3742 GCA_035280545.1 Burkholderiaceae bacterium
CCCAGGCCGTACGGCGTGTCGTTGGCGATGGCCAGCGCGTCGGCCTCGTTCTTGAACGTCGTCACACCCAGCACCGGGCCGAAGATCTCCTCGCGGAAGATCCGCATGCTGTTGTTGCCCTTGAACAGCGTCGGCTGGATGTAGTAGCCGCCCGCGAGATCGCCGCCGAGATCGGCACGCGCGCCGCCGATCAGGCACTTCGCGCCCTCGGCCTTGCCGACCTCCATGTACGACATGATCTTGTCCATCTGCGTCGCCGAGGCCTGCGCGCCCATCATCGTCTCGGTGTCCAGCGGGTTGCCCTGCTTGATCGCCTTCACGCGTGCGAGCGCGCGCTCGATGAACTTGTCGTAGATCGACTCCTGGATCAGCGCGCGCGACGGGCAGGTGCAGACCTCGCCCTGGTTGAACGCGAACAGCACCAGGCCTTCGATCGCCTTGTCGAACAGCTCGTCGTCGGCCGCGGCGATGTCTTCGAAGAAGATGTTGGGCGACTTGCCGCCCAGCTCCAGCGTTGCCGGGATCAGGTTGCCCGCCGCGGCCTGCGCGATCACGCGGCCGGTGGCGGTCGAGCCGGTGAACGCGACCTTCGCGATGCGCTTGCTGCTCGCGAGCGGCATGCCGGCCTCGCGGCCGTAGCCGTTGACGATGTTCAGCACGCCCGGCGGCAGCAGGTCGGCGATCAGTTCGGTCAGCACCATGATGCTGATCGGCGTCGACTCGGCCGGCTTCAGCACCACGCAGTTGCCGGCGCCGAGCGCCGGCGCGAGCTTCCACGCCGCCATCAGGATCGGGAAGTTCCACGGAATGATCTGCCCGACGACGCCGAGCGGTTCGTGGAAGTGGTACGCGACGGTGTTCTCGTCGATCTGGCTCAGCGCGCCTTCCTGCGCGCGCAGGCAGCCGGCGAAGTAGCGGAAGTGGTCGACGGCGAGCGGGATGTCGGCGTTCAGCGTCTCGCGGATCGGCTTGCCGTTGTCGACGGTCTCGGCATAGGCCAGCAGCTCGAGGTTCTGCTCGATGCGCTCGGCGATCTTCAGCAGGATGTTGGCGCGTTCGGCCGGCGACGTGCGGCCCCACTTGTCCGCGGCGGCATGGGCGGCGTCGAGTGCGAGCTCGATGTCTTCGGCCCCCGAGCGTGCGGCACGCGTGTACGGCTTGCCGTTGATCGGCGTGAGCACGTCGAAGTATTGGCCCTTCAGCGGCGCGACGAACTTGCCGCCGATGAAGTTGTCGTATTGCGACTTGAACGGGATCTTGGCAGCGGCGGTGCCGGGAGCGGCGTAGAGCATGGAAGGTCTCCTGCGAGTGAATGGACACACGGTGGTTTCATCGCGGCCGGAGACGCGTTCTCCGATCGTTCGACGAATCGCAGGGCGCAAACACCATGCCACCGGCCGGCCCTGCGGCAGGAGCCGCAAAACATCGGGCCTAACCCTGGCTTTGAACGCTGCGCGATGTACCGCGCGGCGTCAGCGCGGTACAGGTGTCACGCGATGGAGCAACGGGCGCGTCGAACAGCCGGCCATGAAACACACGCGCACGACCGCGTCGCCGACGGGCGGCGACGGCGGCGCACGCCGGCAGCACGTCAGATGATTTTCGAGAACCGGTCGCGCGGCCTGTCGCGATGCAGATGGCCGTCGAACAGCATCGCGACGGCACGCACCACGTACCAGCCGGCCGGCGTGACCCGGATCGCGCGCGGCTCGAGCACGGCCAGACCGGCATCGACCAGCGGCGCCAGCCGTTCGAACTCCGCGGCGAAATACTCGCGCATGGCGACCCCATGCGCCGCCGCGATGCGGTCGAAGTCGACCGTGCCCTGGCACATCAGCGCCATGATCACGTCGCGCCGCACCCGATCGTCACAATCGAGTGCGATGCCGCGGACGACCGGCAACTCGCGCCGACTAAGTGCCTCGGCGTATTCCGGCAGCGTCTTCGCGTTCTGGTAGTAGGTCGCGCCGATGCGGCCGATCGCCGAGACGCCCAGGCCGATCAGATCGCAATCGGGCTGCGTGCTGTAGCCCTGGAAGCGATCTGCGCGATCGTGCGCACGAAGCTCGCCGGCGTCTGCTTCGGCAGGCCGTAGATCAGGTCGGCATTGATCGATTCGAAGCCCAGCGTTCGCGCGCTGTGCATCAAGTCGCGCACGCTGTCGAACGACTGCACCCTGTGCACGGCCTGCTGCACCGCCGGATCGAAGTCCTGCACGCCGAAGCTGATGCGATTGAAGCCCAGCGAACGCAGGTGTGCGAGGCGCGCGGCCGTGACCGTGCGCGGATCGACCTCGATCGAGAGCTCGGCGCCATCGCGCACGCGAAACGCGCCGCGCAGCAAGCGCATCAGGCGATCGAGCTCGGCATCGGACAGGAACGTCGGCGAGCCGCCGCCCAGGTGCAGGCCGCTGCGGCTCGCTGCCGCAGCGCGGCCGCAAACGCCGCGGCGCCGAAGGTCTCGACGAACCGGTCCGCCGTCGGGTACGAGGTGTAGCGCGGGCCCGGCGTGTCGAACTGGCGGAGCAAGTCCGGGCTCAGCGTCATCGAGGGGCTGGCGTGGGTCGCGTGCTCGGGCGGCTCGGTGCTGGTCGGCGTTTGCATGCCGGCCATCGTGCCCCAGCAGCCGGGCCTGGCGTTGACCTGGCGCAAGTCTCGCGTGCAGGCCTTCTTCAGCTCGCGCACCAGGCCGCGACGCGCTCCCAGACCCCGTGCGTCAGCGCCCAGCCCGACGCGATCACCAGCCCCAGCCCGGCCGCACGAAAACCCCATGCGGCCCGCTGCCGGGCCGAGACCGCACCGCCCTGCAGCGCCTGCCAGCGCGACCAGGCCCATGGCGCGAGGGCCAGCCCCGGCATCGACGCGGCGGCGAAGGCCGCCATCACGAGGGCGCCCCCGGGTGCGTCGTTCGCCAATGCGGCCAGCAGCAAGGCGCCCTGCAGAGCACCGCATGGCCACGCAACCCAGGCGAGACCGGCGAGCGCGGCGTGCCACGGGCGCGATCTCCGGCCGACGACGCGTATGGGCACCGCACCGTCGCGCCTCATCATCCACGCGGGCTGCCGCCCGCTGATCAGCCACCACAGGCCCAGGCCCAGGAACGCGAGCTGCAGCAGCACCCACAAGGGCCGCAGCGCCGGTGCGGCCTGGGTCCAGGCGCCCAGCGTGGCCATGCTGCCGGCCGCGACCGCACCGCCGGCCGCGTAGCCCATGAGCCGGCCCAGATGAAATCCAGCGGAGCGGCGCCGGCAACCGCCGGTCAGCGCAGCACATGGCGCGCTGCACATCACGGCGCAGTGCGGCGATGCGGCGATGCCCATCGCCAATCCGGCCAGCACCAGCGTCGCGTTCATCGTCAGGCCGCGGTTGTCATCGCGCCGTGCGCCGTGCGTCTTGCGCATCGGGCGCGTGGAGGTCGTCCGCTTCGAGCTCGAGCAGTGCCGTCAATGCGCCGGCGGTCGCGATCGCACCCCAGAACAGCAGGAACGTGACCGTGTAGATCGCCTGGACCGGCCAGGCGATCGCGAGCGCGCCGAACCAATGCAGCTCGCCCGGGTCGACGACGACGAAGACCAGCATCTCCAGCACGCCGGCCATCAGAAAGGCCGGCCACAGGATACGCAGCGCACGTCGCGTCATGAGGCGGCTCGTGGGCGTGGGTTCGAACCGCGGCCCCGCTCAGCGGCGCGGCGTGGCCGCATGGTTGCGCGCCAGCACGGCCGGCTCCAGCGCACTGTCCGCCG